>DASSNH010000146.1:0-6554 GCA_035701405.1 Rhodanobacteraceae bacterium | reverse complement strand
GATGATCAGGTGCACCTCGGGGTGGTTGTGCACCAGCGCCTGCGCGACGTTCTGCAGCATCATGGTCTTGCCGGCCTTGGGCTGGCTGACGATGAGGCCGCGCTGGCCGCAGCCGACCGGCGCGATCAGGTCGAGGATGCGTCCGGTGATGTCTTCGGACGAGCCGTTGCCGCGCTCCAGGTGAAATGCCCGGCGCGGGAACAGCGGCGTCAGGTTCTCGAACAGCAGCTTGTTCTTGGAGGCCTCCGGTGGATCGCCATTGATGTCGTCGACCTTGAGCAGCGCGAAGTAGCGCTCGCCTTCCTTCGGATGGCGGACGCGGCCGGTGATGTAGTCACCGGTGCGCAGGTTGAAGCGGCGGATCTGGGAGGGCGAGACGTAGATGTCGTCGGGACCGGCAAGGTAGGACTCGTCGGCCGAGCGCAGGAAGCCGAAGCCGTCCTGCAGGATTTCGAGCACGCCCTCGGCCCAGATGCTGCCGCCGGACTTGGCGTGTGCACGCAGGATGTTGAAGATCACGTCCTGCTTGCGGGCGCGGGCGACGCCTTCCTGGATGCCGAGTTCCTCGGCCAGTTCCAGCAACTTCACCGAATTCTTTCGTTTCAGCTCGGTGAGGTTGATCAGGCGATCGGGATCGCCGGCGTCGGCTTCGTCGCCGCTGACGTCCGCGGGCAGGCCGTTGGCGTTGCCGCCCTGGCCGTTGCCGCTACGCGGGTGGCGGCCGCGGCGGCGGCGACCACGCTCGGGGCGGTTGCCACGCTGCTGCGACTGGCTTTCGCCACCATCGTTGCCGGCGGAGCCGTTCGACTCGGGAGCAGGGGCGGACGCGCGGGCGTCTTCGCCCTTTACGGTGTTTTCGCTATCTGACACAGGATAAGCCTCGTCGGCGCCGGGGCGCGGGAGGAGAAAAAAGAAGGGAGGCTGGGCAGAAGCACCACCAGCCGGGGATCAATTTAGCATTGCGCGGCACCGGTGCACAAGCGCCGCGCGGGAGAAGGTTCAGGCGGGGCGGGCATTGCCCACCCCCCGGGGGCGGACGGTGTCCGCCCTGCGATTCAAACGACCTTGTCGATCATCTGGGTCAGTTGGCCCTTGCCGACCGCGCCGATCTGGGTGGCCTCGACCTTGCCGCCCTTGAACATCATCAGGGTCGGGATGCCGCGGATGCCGTAGGACATCGGGGTCTTCTGGTTCTCGTCGATGTTGATCTTCACGACCTTGACCCGCCCGGCGTATTCCTTGGCGATGTCCTCGAGCATCGGTGCGATCGACTTGCACGGCCCGCACCATTCGGCCCAGAAATCCAGCAGCACCGGAGTTTCGGATTGCAGCACTTCGGCGTCGAAATCGGAGTCCTTGACGTGGGTGATGTTTTCGCTCATTGAAAGACCTGGGGTGGGGGACGGGGGACAATCTTGGGGCCGACCGCCGCATTGCAAGGCGGCGGAAGCCGGCACCCTGCTACTATAGGTGCTCCGCCAGTGCATTTCGCGTGCGGAACCTCGCGAAATGCCATGCCACGCCGAGCGCATTCCACCGCAACCCGGCGCCTGGACCAAATGCGGCACCGGCTCCCACGCCGACTGCCGGCAACGGCGGCACCCCTTTCCGACTGATAAACCACGTGGCCGACCAAGTTCTCACCGACACTTTTTTCGAACAGTTCGAACTGCACCCCCACCTCGCTGCCGGCCTCGCCGATTGCGGGTTCACCCGCTGCACGCCGATCCAGGCGCTGACCCTGCCGGTGGCGCTGGCGGGGCGCGACGTCGCGGGCCAGGCCCAGACCGGCACCGGCAAGACCTGCGCCTTCCTGGTCGCCGTGATGAACCGCCTGCTCACCCGGGCCGCGATCCCCGAGCGCAAGGACAACGATCCGCGGGCCGTGATCGTGGCGCCGACCCGCGAACTCGCGATCCAGATCGACAAGGATGCGCAGGCGATCGGGCGCCACACCGGGCTGCGGTTCGCGCTGATCTACGGCGGCGTGGATTATGACAAGCAGCGTCAGCAACTGCGCGACGGCTGCGACGTCATCATTGCGACGCCCGGCCGGCTGATCGACTACTTCAAGCAGCACGTCTTCAGTTTCCGCGCGGTCGAGGCAACCGTGATCGACGAGGCGGACCGGATGTTCGACCTCGGCTTCATCAAGGACGTGCGCTACCTGTTGCGCAAGATGCCGCCGCGCGAGGAACGCCAGGGCATGCTGTTCTCGGCCACGCTCTCCTATCGCGTGCTGGAACTCGCCTACGAGCACATGAACCAGCCCGAGAAGCTGAGCGTCGAAACCGAACACGTCACCGCCGACCGCGTGCGCCAGCAGGTGTTCTTCCCGGCCAAGGAAGAAAAGATCCCGTTGCTCCTGAACCTGCTGGAGAACAGCGGCCAGCAGCGCAGCATCGTCTTCGTGAATACGCGCGCCGCTGCCGAACGGGTGACGCAGCGCCTTTCGCGGCAGGGTTTTCGCGTGGGCGCGTTGTCCGGCGACGTGCCGCAGGCCAAGCGCCAGCGACTGATGGAGCGTTTCAAGAAGGGTGAAATCGACCTCCTTGTGGCGACGGACGTCGCGGCGCGCGGACTGCACATCCCCGATGTCACCCACGTCTTCAACTACGACCTGCCGCAGGACGGCGAGGACTACGTGCACCGCATCGGTCGCACCGCGCGACTGGGCGCCGAAGGCGACGCGATCAGCTTCGCCTGCGACCTGTACGCGATGAACCTGCCCGACATCGAGCACTACATCGGAATGAAGATTCCGGTGCAGGCGATCGAACCGGATTGGCTGGCCGCGCCGGCGCCGCGTGCACACGCCGGAGTGGCCCATCATGGCGAAGGCGAACCCGGCGCGGTCGAAGCCGCGGCCCCGGCCGGCGCCGGCAAGGCCGCGCCCGCCAAGCGCCGGCGCCGCCGCAAGTCGGGCGCGGCGCGCACCGCTGCGCCCGCAGCAGGCGGTTGACGTCTTCCCCTTCGCCTGCAAAGGGCGGAAGAAGCGGCGAGTCCCATGCATTTTCTTCCCCCTTCGCGCGCGAAGGGGGATCGAGGGGGATGGCTTTTGATCCTGGTGACGACTGCACCGTTACATCCCCCGCCGCTTCGCGGCGACCCCCTCCTTCGGAAGGGGGTAAATGCACTTATCCTCTTGCCAGGCCCGATCATCTCGTAGTCGACGACCGTCCGTGATCCGCTTCGATTCCGTCAGCAAACGCTACCCCGAAGGTCGCGAGGCGTTGATCGACCTCAGCTTCGTCGTCGAGCCCGGCGAAATGGTCTTCGTGACCGGCCATTCGGGCGCCGGCAAGACCACGTTGTTGAAGCTCGTCGCGGCGATCGAACGGCCGAACCACGGCACGATCGAGGTGCATGGCCGCAATCTCGCCAGACTCCGGCGACGCGACATCCCGCGCCTGCGACGCGACATCGGCATGGTGTTCCAGGACCATCGCCTGCTGATGGACCGGAGCGTCGCCGACAACATCGCGCTGCCGTTGGTCATCGCGGGCATTCCGCGCGACGAGCGAGCCAGGCGGGTGCGCGGCGCACTGGAGAAGGTCGGACTCGCGGGCCGCGGCAAGGATACGCCGGCGGCGCTTTCCGCCGGCGAGAAGCAGCGGGTGGGCATTGCGCGCGCGATCGCCGGCCGGCCGTCGCTGATCATCGCCGACGAGCCGACCGGCAATCTCGATCCGCAATTGTCCGAGGAGATCATGCAGTTGTTCACGGCCCTGAAGGCAACCGGCAGCACCATCGTCATCGCGAGCCACGACCTGCCGCTGCTGAAGCGGATGAAGCAGCGCGTGATCGTGCTGGACCATGGGCACCTGATCGACGACGTGGCTGCGCGGGAGGTCGCATGAACGCGCGCGCGTCGATGGCTTCGGACGTGCGCCACACGCGCTTCGGCATGTGGCGGCGGCAACACGCGTGGTGCCTGCGCGACAGTTTGAGGCAATTGGCGCGGCGGCCGCTCGGAACCGCGCTGACGATCGCGGTCATGGGCCTTGCGCTGGCGCTGCCGTTGGCGTTCTACCTGCTGCTGGCCAATGTCCAGCACCTCGCCGGCGCCTTGGGCGACTCCCAGGCAATCAGCGTATTCCTGAAGTCGGGCCAGGGCGCCGAACAGGCTGCCACCTTGGCCCAGGGCTTGCGCGGCCGCCCCGATGTCGGTTCCGTGGCGGTACGCACCCCGCAACAGGGATTGGCGGAGCTCGCCGCGATCCAGGGGTTCGGCGACGCTATCCAGTCGGGGCCGGACAACCCCCTGCCGTTCGTGTTGCTGGTCGATCCGCATCCGGGCACGGATCGCGCGCAGGTCGAAGCCCTGGTGAAGGACGTGCGCGCGATGCCGCAGGTCGACCTGGTCCAGGACAATGGGCAATGGCGGGCGCGGCTGGATGCGCTGGTCGAACTCGGGCGACGCATCGCGGTGCTGCTGGCGGTGCTGCTGGGCGCCGCCGCGGTACTGGTGATCGGGAATACCGTGCGGCTCGACATCCGCGGGCGGGCGGAGGAAATCGCGGTGCAGCGCCTGATCGGTGCCAGCGCCACCTTCGTGCGCCGACCGTACCTGTACGAGGGGGCGCTCTACGGGCTCGCGGCCGGAATCATTGCGGTGGGGCTGGTGCTTGCCCTGGAAGCGGTGCTGGCTGCGCCGGTACGTGACCTGGTCGCCAGTTATGCGGGGCGCCTGCACTTCGGCGGCTTGTCATGGGGTACGCTCGGGGCCACGCTCGGCATCGCGCTGGTGCTCGGTTGGCTGGGGGCATGGATCGCGAGCAGCAGGCACCTGGCGCGCACCACGGCCTGAAAACCGGGGAAAAACCGGGGTCGGGAAAACCGGGGTCAGAGCGCACTCGAACTACAGTTTCAAGCAACGCCGAGGGGCCAACGAGTGCACTCCGACTCGGATTTTCCCCGGCCTCGCCAACGTACCTCGACCGAAGCATGAACGACGTCCTCCGCCACCTTGCAAGCGACAATCCCCGGGTGATGGTGGTGGATGGCTCCAAGGTGGCGCGCACGCTGATCGCACGGGTGCTGGAGGAGGACCTGCCGCGGGCGACGGTGATCACTTGCGCGCGCGGGACCGATGCGCAGCGGGCGTTGCAGGAGGGCGTCGTCGACCTCATGACGGTCGCGTTGCGCTTGCCGGACATGGATGGATCGACGTTGGCGAAGTACGTGCGCGAACACGCGCCACAGGCCTACATCCCGATCATCGCGGTGTCCGGTGACGTCGAGCAACGCGTGCAGAACCGCCAAATCGGCGACGAGATCACCGACTATTTCGACAAGGCCGCGGGCTACGCGGCGCTGGCCGAGTTCATTCGCGGCTACGTGGCGCCGCAGGATCACGCGGAAGGCATGGTGCTGTATGTCGAAGACAGCCGCGTGGTCGCGATGGCCACCAGCCGCATGTTGCAGCGCTACGGGCTGACCGTGCACCTCGCCGGCAGTGCCGAAGAGGCGGTCGAGTTCCTGGCGAGCGCCCGCGAACGTGGCGAGGCCGGTGCGGACCTGGTATTGACCGACGTCAGCCTGAAGGGCGAAATGTCCGGCGGCGACCTTTTGGAATGGATCCGGCGCGACCTTCAACTCGGCAAAGGTCAATTGCCGGTGCTGGTGATGACCGGCGACGGCAATCCCGCCAACCAGGCCGCGCTGCTCAAGGCCGGCGCCAACGACCTCGTGGAAAAACCGGTCGAGGAGCGCCTGCTGATGACCAAGTTGATGTTCCAGTTGCGGGTGGCGCAGCGCCTGCGCGAGCAACAGCAGGAATCGGTTCGCCAGTGAACGAAAATGATGGCGATCGATCGTTGGTTCCCGCCGTTGTCCTGGCTCGGTCTCGGTATTCCCCTCTACCTCCGGGAGAGGGTGCCCCGAAGGGGCGGGTGAAAGTACGCGCTCGCGCAATCTCAACTATGCGCGAATGGTTCAACCATTTTCGGGCCCGGACCCTCATCCGGCGCTGCGCGCCACCTCCTCCCGAAGGGAGAAGGGAAGGCCACGGCGTATACTTGCAGGCTGAATCCGCATTGGCGACATGACCGACGAACGCCTGAAACTCGAAGCGTCGTGGAAAGCGCGGGTGGGCGATTACTTCGATCGCCCCGACATGCACGCGCTCGGGGATTTCCTTCGGGCCGAGAAGCACAACGGCAGGCACGTTTATCCACCGGGGGCCGAAATCTTCGCGGCGCTCGATGCGACGCCATTCGATGCGGTCAAGGTGGTGATACTCGGGCAGGATCCGTACCACGGCCCGGGCCAGGCGCACGGACTTTGTTTTTCGGTGCGGCCGGGTGTGCCGCCGCCGCCGTCGTTGCAGAACGTGTTCGCCGAAATCGAGAGCGACCTCGGCATCCCGCGGCCCGACCACGGCTGCCTTGCGCCCTGGGCGCAACGCGGCGTGCTGCTGCTGAACTCGGTGCTGACGGTGCGGGCGCGCATGGCGGGGTCGCACCAGGGGAAGGGTTGGGAGGGTTTCACCGACCAGGTGATCGAGAAGCTGAACCGCGACCGGGAGGGCCTCGTCTTCCTGCTGTGGGGCA
>DASSNH010000145.1:0-25617 GCA_035701405.1 Rhodanobacteraceae bacterium | reverse complement strand
CTGATCGCCGGCGGCATCGTGCTGCACTTCCTCGATTTCTTCCGCGACAGCGAATTCATGGAAGCATTCGTGGCGAAGGGCCGCCACGAGGATTACATGCAGCGAATGGCGGTGCAGGTGATCACGCACCCCAACCCCGGGCTGCTCGGCGCCGCCGTGGCGGCGCGGGCGTGACCATCGCCGCGCAAGCCCCGCACCTCATTCGGGTTTCCTGCAGAAGGTGATGTTGCCGTTGGCTTCGAGGATCGCCTGGCCGATCTGCGCGGTGGTCAGGCTGTGGCTTCGCATGGCCGACTGGAAGGTGCCGGGGGCAACGTTGCATTGCTTCAGCACGTCGTGGAACACCACGCCGTCGCGGGCAATCAGCACCGGCTTGCCATCGAGCACATGCTCCGCCTTGCGGAAGCGCGCGGACAAAAACGCGCTGATGTAATCCAGCAACAGCAACACCGTCACCACCAGCAGGCCGCCGAGTACCGACTTGTCGTTGCCGAGCAGGGCGGTGCGCACCGCACTGCCGATCACGATCACGACGATCAGGTCGAAGATGCTCAATTCGCCGACCGTGTGCTTGCCGGACAGGCGCAGCAGGATCAGCAGCGCGACGTAGACGATCGCCGCGCGGCAGGCCAACTCCCACGCCGGAACACCCAGGGTGAACATCCCTTGCATACAACGCCTCCTTGGCGATTGCGACTGCCGTGGCGGCTGGTGCCATCGGGCAATCGCACGTCCAAGCCGTCGAACCGCGCTGCGACGAACGCGCAGCCTGCTCGCGCAGGCCGTGCTGGACCACGCTGCGAAGGCGTGGGCTTCAATGCCGCCGGGCATGGTCGAAGCCCGGCGGCGTTCGGGTTCGGGACTGCGCAACGCCGGCGGAACCTGCCGCTGCGCTCAACGCTTGGATTCGAGGCCGTCGCGTTCGCGCTGGAGGTATTGCTGCACCGTCGCGGGCGCGTGCTCGGCCAGCCACGCTGCCATCGCCTTTTCCTCCTGCAGGATGCGCTCGCAGACGTGCGCGACCTCGGTCTCGCCCGCGGCCCGGGCAGCGGCGATCAGGACGGTGTAGGAGGCGATTTCCATGTGCTCGAACGCATAGCTCGCGATCGCGCCCTTGATCACTTCGTCGGACATCACGATGCCGCCCATCGCCTGCATCAGGGCCATCGCCTTGCCGCCGGTGTCCTTGAGCGACGAGGTGTCTTCGCCCAGGGACTTCAGGCACTGCTCGACGTCGAGCGCCTGCTGTTGCGTCTCGGTGATGTGTTGTTCGACGCGCGCCTTCATTTCTGGATAGTGCTCGAGACGGCTGGCCCGGCCCTTCAGCATGGATTCGGCCTGCATTTCCATGGCGTGCGCATTGCGCAGCCAGTCACACAGGTTCTCCCGTGCCGGGTCGTGTTCGTTCATTTCTCGTCTGGCGGTACTCATGGACACTCCGTGTCCTGTTGCCGGTTCACATCCGCGGTGCGCGGCCATCGATTCCCAACTCGGCTCCGGTCTTGGGATTGCCCTTCGGGTTGGACCGGGTGCGCTGCTGCAATTCCTGCAGCACCCTGCTTTCGTGGTCCGTCAGTTGCACCTTCGGTTTGCCGTCGCCTCCATCCATCGCCAGGAACTCTTCGGCCTTGCTGACGTAGCGGAAATTGTCGTCGCTGTTCCACGATCCCCGCATGTCGCCCTCGCCTTGTGAAGTATTGACATAGACATCCGCGAATTCCGGCTTGCCGGGCAGCTTGCCGGGCGGGAAGTTGGGCTGTATCGCGTACAGCGCTTTCTCGAATGACTGTTGGTGCGCGATCTCGCGTGTCATCAGGAACCCTAGGGCATCCTTGACGCCCGGATCGTCGGTGACGTTGATCAGCCGTTCGTAGATCATCTTGGCGCGGGATTCTGCGGCGATATTGGAGCGCAGATCGCACGTGGGATCCCCACGGCTGTCGATGTAGGCGGCGCTCCAGGGCACGCCCCCGGAATTGGTCAGGGCGGGGCCGCCGCCGTACAGGATCTGGGTCAGGTGCGAATCGTTGCCCGCGCCATGCAGCGAGCGATACATTTCGGCCGCCGCGTTGGCGCCTTCGGCCAGTTCGCCCTTGGCGCCCTTGTTGAGCATCGCCACGACGGTGCCGATCACCTCTAGATGGCTCAGCTCCTCGGTGGCAATGTCCAGCAGCATGTCCTTGCGGCCTGGATCGTCCTCGCCCAGGGCCTGGGTGAAGTAGCGCATCGCTGCCGCGAGTTCACCATCGGGGCCCCCGAATTGCTCGAGCATCAGGTTGGCGAGGCCGGGGTTGGATTCGGCTACATGTACGGAATATTGCAGGCGTTTGTTGTGCGCGAACATGTTCGGGGCCCTTCCTTGGATTACATCGGTGCCTACGCCGCTGCAACACGCGTGCCATCCCGGCCTCGCGCGAGGGGCGTGCCGGGGAATTGATTCCCGGAAATTCTTGCGGGCTTGCAGAACAATTTGCGAGCTTGCCGCACGCCGGCCATAGTCGGCACCGGAACAAAACCATCCCAATCTCAGAAGCACGCGCGCAGCACGCTTGCGCAACCGAAGCCGTGGGGCCGCGAATTGCCTGGACCGCGGGGCGCGAGCATGATGAGGCGCCCCCGGCTGTTGAAGGACCAACGCCGCGACATGGTTTTCCCCGCCGAACTGCTCGCCTTTGCCGGATTCGGGGCCGCGATCCTGCTCGTGGCGTGGGTTCCCCTGTGGCTGGAGCGCGTACCGCTGACGCTGCCGATGCTGGCGGTCGGTGTCGGTTTCCTCGCGTTCGTGTTCACCCGCGATGCCGCATCGCCGCTCGCGCATCCGCGTGCGGCGAAGCTCTTTCCCGAAGTCGTCCTGATCGTCGCCGTGATGGGCGCCGGCCTCAGCATCGACCGGAAATTTTCATGGCGCAGTTGGGCGACGAGCTGGCGCTTGCTCGCGCTGGTGATGCCGTTGTCCATCGCGGCACTGGCGGCACTCGGCTGCGCCTTGCTCGGGCTGACGCCGGGACTGGCGGTGCTGCTTGCCGCGATCCTCGCGCCAACCGACCCGGTGCTGGCGTCGGCGGTGCAGGTCGGGCTGCCGGGCTCGGGCGAGGAAGGCGAAACGCGCTTCGCGCTGACGTCCGAGGCCGGATTGAACGATGGCATGGCGCTGCCATTCCTCGCCCTCGGCGCGGCGATGATCGCGCACGATTCGCACCCCGGCGCATGGATCCTGCACTGGCTTGGCGTCGACCTGATCTGGGGGGTCGTGGTCGCGGCGCTGGTCGGCTTCGGCTGCGGCTGGCTGCTGGTGCGCGGGAACCGGCTGCTGCCGGAACGGCTGCAACTGACGCGGTCCAGTGAAGGAGTCGCGTCGGTGGGTGTGGCATTCCTGGTGTACGCGGCTGCCGAAGCGGCGCACGGCTATGGATTCGTCGCCGTGTTCGTCGCCGCGGTTGCGATCCGCAACTTCGGGCATGCGCTCGACTATGCCCAGCGGATCACCGAATCGGCGCGCCGACTGGAGCGCATGCTCGCGTTCCTGGTGCTCGGCCTGTTCGGAGGCGCGCTCGCAAGCGGCGTGCTGGCCGGCGTCGGCTGGCGCGAGGTCGTGTTCGCGCTGCTGGCCCTGCTGGTGGTGCGTCCGGTCACGACGCTGCTCGGCTTCGTCGGATCCATGCATCCGGCACCGGTCCGGTTGGCGGCCGGTTACTTCGGCATCCGCGGTCTCGGATCGCTGTACTACATCGGCTACGCCGCCGGCGCCGGTGCACTGCTCGAAGCGCGCTACCTGTGGTCGGTGATGGCGCTGACCGTGCTGTTCTCCATCGTGCTCTACGGCACCACCGCGAAGTACGCGCTGGGCCTGCTCGACCGCACGATGCAGCAATCCGGCGAGGCCGGTCCCGCCCCGCCGGCGAACGCGGACATGCTCGCGGCGCGCGAGCGGCAGCCGGACGGGCGCGAGCCGCGCCAGGAATGAGCCGATCCAGTCGCGCAACCGCGCGGCGCGCCATGCACTGCCCGCTCCTACTGCAGCAACGCGTGCTCACGCACCCGGTGGATTTCGTCGCGCAGGCGCGCGGCGTCCTCGAACTCCAGGTCCTTGGCGTGCCGGTACATCTCGGCTTCGAGCCTCTTGATCAGGGCGGCGGCGGCGCGGGCGTCAAGCGTCTTGTAGTCGGCCGCCTGCTCGGCCACCTTGCGCGAGGGTTGCGCCGCGGCGCCCTTGCCGCGCGCACGTCCGCGACCCCGCGCAGATGGATCTTCGCGGGCACCTTCCATCACGTCGGCGATGTTGCGCACGATCGTGGTCGGGGTGATGCCGTGTTCGGTGTTGTACTCGACCTGCTTGGCGCGGCGGCGATCGGTTTCCTCGATCGCGGCCTGTATCGACTTCGTCACGGTGTCGGCATACAGGATCGCCTTGCCGCGCAGGTTGCGCGCGCAGCGGCCGATTGTCTGGATCAGGGATCCTGTCGAGCGCAGGAAGCCTTCCTTGTCGGCATCGAAGATCGCGACCAGCGATACCTCCGGCATGTCGAGGCCTTCGCGAAGCAGGTTGATGCCGACCAGCACGTCGAACTTGCCGAGCCGGAGGTCGCGGATGATCTCGACGCGTTCCACCGTTTCGATGTCCGAGTGCAAATACCTCACGCGCACGTCCTGCTCGGCCAGGAACTCCGTGAGGTTTTCGGCCATGCGCTTGGTGAGCGTGGTGATCAGCACCCGGTCGCCGAGCTTCACGCGCTCGCGGATTTCGCCGAGCACGTCATCTACCTGCGAGCGGACCGGTCGCACTTCGACCTGCGGATCGACGAGGCCGGTCGGGCGCACTACCAGTTCCACCACGCTGCCGCCGGACTGGCGCCGTTCGTAGGGACCGGGTGTCGCCGACACATAGATGGTGCGGGGCTCGCGTTGCTCCCATTCCTCGAACTTCAGCGGCCGGTTGTCGAGCGCCGACGGCAGGCGGAATCCGAACTCGACCAGCGTCTCCTTGCGCGAACGATCGCCCTTGTACATCGCACCGAGCTGCGGGATCGTGACATGCGATTCGTCGACGACCAGCAACGCGTCGGAAGGCAGGTAGTCGAACAGTGTCGGAGGCGGTTCGCCCGGCGCGCGACGGGTCAGATGTCGCGAGTAGTTCTCGATGCCCTGGCAGTACCCGACCTCGTGCATCATCTCCATGTCGTAGAGCGTGCGCTGTTCCAAGCGCTGTGCTTCCAGCAATTTGTTGGCGCCACGCAGGACCTCCAGCCGTTGCCCCAGCTCTTCCTTGATGGTATCGATCGCGTTCAACACGCTTTCGCGCGTCGAGGCGTAATGCGTGGCCGGGTAAACGACGCAGCGCGGCAGCTTGCGCAGGGTTTGCCCGGTCAGCGGATCGAACATCGAGATCTTCTCGACCTCGCCGTCGAACATCTCGATCCGCAGCGCTTCGGTTTCGTTCTCGGCGGGGAAGATGTCGAGAGTCTCGCCACGTACCCGGTAGGTGCCGCGGTGCAGTTCCATTTCGTTGCGGGTGTATTGCAGCTCGGTCAACTGGCGCAGCAACTGGCGCTGGTCGACGCGATCGCCAATCGAGAGGATCAACCGCAGCGACAGGTAATCTTCCGGATCGCCCAGGCCGTAGATCGCAGACACTGTGCCGACAATCAGCGCGTCGCGCCTCGACAGCAGGGCCTTGGTCGCGGCGAGGCGCATCTGCTCGATGTGGTCGTTGATCGAGGCGTCCTTCTCGATGTAGGTATCCGAGGAAGGCACGTAGGCTTCCGGTTGGTAGTAGTCGTAGTAGCTGACGAAATACTCGACCGCGTTGCGCGGGAAGAACTGCTTGAACTCGCCGTACAACTGCGCGGCCAAGGTCTTGTTCGGGGCGAGCACCAGCGTCGGTCGCTGCACCGCCTGCACCACGTTGGCGATCGTGAAGGTCTTGCCGGATCCGGTGACGCCCAGCAGCGTCTGCGCCGCGAGGCCCGCATTGAAACCTTCGATCAGCTTCTCGATCGCCTGCGGCTGGTCGCCGGACGGCCGATACGGCGCGACCAGTTCGAAGCGCTCGTCGGCGCGTTGCGAAGTGCGTTCATCCATCCGGTAATTATAAATGCCCCGGCCGGCGGCCTCGCCGCCTGGCTTCGGAACGGCGCTTGCGCCATCGCCCATTATTGGGAGTAAGCTCTTGCGGCCAACAGGGCCTCCCCGCCATGTCAACGCTGCCCGCCGCGACGGATTCCGCCCAGGCCTTCGACGAAGACGCCTGGGACGATCTCCTCAACTACATCGAGGAGCACCGGGTCATCCCGATCATCGGACCGGACCTCTTGCGCGTGCAGACCGACAGCGGCCTGCGTCCGCTGTACGAGTGGCTTGCGGAAAAACTGGCGGCGCGCCTGTCGGTGGACCCGGTAGGGCTGCCGCAGCCGCTGACGCTCAACGACGTGATGTGCAGCTACCTCGGCCAGCATGGGCGCCGCGAGGAGGCGTACACGCGGCTGCGCTCCATCATGCGTGAGCTGCACTTCGATCCGCCGCGCCCGTTGCGGCAACTGGCGCAGATCACCGATTTCGATCTGTTCGTCACCACCACGTTCGATCCGCTGCTGGAAACCGCGGTAAACCTGGAACGTTACGGTGGCCAGCCCGGGACCGAGGTGATTGCCTACACGCCCAATCGCGTCGCCGATTTGCCGGCCGAGCGCGCCGACCTCTCGCGCACGGTCGTCTATCACCTGCTGGGACGCCTCTCCGCCTCGCCGACCTACGTGCTGTCCGACGAGGACATGCTGGAGTTCATCTGCGCGCTGCAGTCCGAACACCTCACGCCGGAGAAACTCTTCCACGAACTCGAACACAACCACCTGTTGCTGATCGGAAGCGATTTTTCCAACTGGCTGGCGCGGCTGTTCCTGAGGATGGCCAAGCGCAAGCGCCTGTCCGACCCGCGCGACTTCACCGAAGTGTTCGCCGATGACCACACGCTCCAGGACGCCCGGCTGGTCGCATTCCTGCAACAGGTCAGCGTGCGGACCCGCGTGTATGGCGGCGCCGAGGCCTTCGTCGCCGAGTTGCACAGCCGTTGGAGCGCGCGCCAGCCCGAAGCGTCCACGAGTGGATCCGACGGCTCACCGCAGCGTTTCCTGCCCCCCGCGCGTGAAATGCCGGAGAACGCCATTTTCATCAGCTACGCACGTGAGGATCTCCCCGCCGTGCAGCGCCTGAAAGCCGGTCTGGACGCCGCCGGCTTGACCACCTGGTTCGATCTCGACCGCCTGGAAGGCGGCGACGACTACGACCGCAAGATCCGCGCCAACATCGCGCGATGCAGTTTCTTCGTACCGGTGGTTTCCGCGTCCACCCAACAACGGCACGAAGCCTATTTCCGGCGCGAGTGGAGCTACGCCGTCGACCGAACCCGCAACATGGCCGAAGGCGCGGTATTCACCCTGCCGGTGTGCATCGACGATACGCCGGAAGCCGCGGCACTGGTGCCAAACTCCTTCAAGGCCGTGCACATGGTCCGCTTGGCCGGCGGCGAGCCGACACCGGAATTCGTGCGGCGCCTGCAGGAACTGTGCCGCGGGAGTCGCCCATGAACGACACGGCGGCCAAACGAAGCGACACGGTCACGCTCGATCCGGAAAATCCCTGGCTCGGCCTGTTCTCCTACAGCGAGGAAACCCGCGCCTATTTCCACGGCCGCGACGAAGAGGCCGCCGAGCTTGCCCGCCGCGTCCAGCGCAAATTGCTGACGGTGCTGTTCGGGCAGTCCGGGCTTGGCAAGACATCCTTGCTGCGTGCCGGCCTGGTGCCGCGACTGCGCGACGAGGGATTTTGTCCGGTCTACGTGCGTATCGACTACGCGGCGGAATCGCCACCGCCTTCCGCACAGATCAAGCAGGCGGTCTTCCGCGTCACCGCCGCCGCCGGCCACTGGACGCGGCCGGGTGCCTCGGTCGAGGGCGAGTCGCTATGGGAGTTCCTGCACCACCACGGTGACCTGTTGCGTGATGTCGACGGCAAGCCGCTGATGCCGTTGCTGATATTCGACCAGTTCGAGGAAATTTTCACGCTCGGCCAGGCCAACGATGCCGGCCGGTTCCGCGCCAAGCAATTCCTGGAAGATCTCGCCGACCTGGTGGAGAACCGTCCGCCGGCCGCACTGGAAAAACGCCTGGAAGAGGACGACGACGCGGTCGAGCAGTTCGATTTTGCGCGCGCGGATTACCGCGTGCTGATCGCGCTGCGCGAGGACTATCTCGCGCACCTGGAAGGCGTCAAGGACATCATGCCGTCCATCACCCAGAACCGCATGCGGCTGGCGCGGATGCACGGTGCGCAGGCGCTCAGCGCGGTCCTGAAACCCGGCGGCAAGCTGGTCTCGCAGGAAGTCGCCGAATCCATCGTGCGATTCGTCGCCGGCGGTTCGGAACTGATCAACGCCGAAATCGAACCGTCGTTGCTGAGCCTGGTCTGCCGCGAACTCAACACTGCGCGCAGGGCGCAAGGCCGCAAGGAAATTTCCGCCGACCTCCTGGCCGGCTCCCGCGACACCATCCTGTCCGAATTCTACGAACGCGCATTGGCCGATCAGCCGGCCGGGGTGCGGCGCGTGATCGAAGACGAATTGCTGACCGAATCGGGCTACCGCGAAAGCCTGGCCGAGGAACGCGTGCTCAAGGCGCTGGCCGATGCCGGCGCCGCGCCGGACGCGCTGGCCAACCTGGTCAACCGTCGACTGTTGCGGATCGAGGAACGCCTCGACATGCGGCGGGTGGAGCTGACCCACGACGTACTCTGCAGCGTGGTGCTGGCGAGCCGCAACCAGCGCCACGCGCGCGAGGCCCGTGAAGCCGCCGAACGCCAGTTGGCCGAACAACGCGAGCGCGAGGCGGCGACCCATCGCGCGCTGCTGCGCACGCGAATGATCGCCGCCGGCTGCCTCGTGCTGCTGGTGCTCGCGATCGTCGCCGCGATTTTCGGCTTCGTCGGCATGCACCGCGCGAAGACCGCACAAGCCGAGGCGCAGGCCTCCCGCAGCAATGCCGAAAAGCTCGTGAGCTTCCTGATCGAGGACTTTTATTCCGAACTCGAACCGACCGGCCGCCTGGAAACGCTGGGCAAGCTCGCCCACATGACGGTGGGCTATTACGACAGCCTGCCACCGGAACTGGTGACGCCGCAAACCCGGATCTATCGCGCAATGGCGCTCGTGCGCGAAGGTGCGGCGCAGCAATCGAGCGGCAATATCGATGCCGCGTACAAGAGTTTCAACGACGCGCAGAACGTGTTCGAAAAACTGCGCGCCGGCGGTGACCACGGCGAAGCCGTGACTTACGGCTTGGCGCTCACCCTGGAAAGCCGGGGTTACAGCATCGTCGGCAGCAGCGGCGGTGGACTCGGCACGGTGGCGCAATTGGTCCAGTCCGCGGACCTGTTGCGGCCGCTGGTGTACGGTCCCCATCCTTCGCGCCAGGTCCGGCAATTGTATGCACAAGACTTGAATATCCTCAGCCATGCGCAGCCTCCGAAGACCGGCGTGGCGAGTTGCGACGAGGCGCGCAAGCTGCTGGTGGGGATGGGCGCGCTCGATCTTTCGGATCTCAACGCCACTGCGTCGTATGCCGACGTTGCCGATTCCGAAGCCCGCGAACTGCTGACGCTCGGCCGTATCACGGACGCCCAAAAACTCGAACAACAAGTTTACGATCTGGCCGAGAAGGTGCTGATGCAACGCCCCGGCGACCTGCACGCCCTGGCGGATCGTTCCTGGGCCGCGGAGCTGATCGGCACCCTGGCGGATCGCCAGCACGACTATGCGACCGGCGCCGAGTATGCGAACCGCACCGTGCAGGCGGGCGAAGACGAGGTGCGCTTCAACCCATCGGATCTCGGCGGATGGCAGCGCTGGGCGGTAGGCCTGCGGCAGGTGTCCGACCAGCAGTTCGAACGTGGCGAAGTGGCCAAGGCCATCGTCACGATGCAATCGCTATTGGCACTGGAAAACGACAAACGGCTGCCTTCCCGCCTGGGGCCGCTCGTGTGGTTTCAATGGATTGACCTCGCGAACCTGCAGGCACAGACCGGCGATTCGGCCGCAGCGGCGCAGTCGCTGAAGAACTTCGCCCGCGACGTGGGCGAGGTGATCGCGCCTCTGGCAGCGGACGACACGCGGCGAAAGTTGCTGGTGGACCCGGGCCAATCGCTGGAGGCCGCGCTGCAGCTCGCCGAAGGCGCGCCGCAGGGCGCTTTCAGGAACGCCAGCGAGGTGATCAATCGCATCGAGGCGATCAAGACGCCCCGTGGCACCAGCGGCTATCTGCTGAAACGCAACCTGCTGGGCGGGATGCTCGACACGGCGTCGGCGGCGGCACTGCGGCTGGGTCACTACACGCACGCCGAATCACTGGCGCGCCGGTGGCTCGCCCTCCCGGTCAACCCGACCTCGGAAGCAGACGCGCGAAACGACAGTTCCCGCGCGCGCGCCACGCTCGCGCAGGCGATCGCAATGCAGGGTCGCAACCAGGAGGCCAAGAGGATCCTGCAACCGGCGCTGGCGTATTACACGAGCGAACAAAAAGCCGGCGCGGATGGCACCACATTCCGCCACGATTATGCGTATGCCCTGTATGTCAGCGCCATTGCCGAGCCGAACGATGCCGCAGCGACCAGGCAGCGCGAGGCCGCGTTGAACCAATCCGCAGCGCTGATCGGCGGTGCTTCGCCAGAAGCCCAGAAGATGGCCGACATGCGCCGTGTCTCGGGTCTGATTTCCGCGGCCCGCACATCTCCGCGCGGCTGACGAAAAACTAGTTCCTGGTCGTCCCGGCGCCAATCGAACGCCAAAAAGGGGATCGCCGTAAGGGACCGGAGGCAGTTGATTTTTCTTCCTGCCTCCGTCGCCTTTCATTTTATTGGCGATGCGCCCGACATTCCGCGGGTTCGCGCGGCCTACACGGTTCGTAGGCGCGCCCCGACGCCATCCGGTGATTCTCGCCGCTGCCACACCCCCGCCCGAGTCCACAGACTGCTTGCTTCGACGAAGGAAGCAGTCATGTACCGGAAAGCCAAGGGCTTCACGCTCATCGAATTGATGATGACCCTGGGCGTGGCCACGATCCTCGCGATGATCGGGGCGCCGGCGCTGGGTAGCCTGCTCGCCCGCACGCGCGAGGCCGGGGCGGAGGCGAGGGTCGCGGACACCCTGCGGCAGGCACGCACGGCGGCGGTCATGGACAACACCCGGATCATCGTCTGCCCCAGCGATGACGGCAGGCATTGCCGGTCGGGCTACGACTGGCAGCACGGCTGGATCGTCGCGCCCGATGCCGACGGCGACGAGCAACCCGACGACGGCCACCCGGTCATCGCCGCGCTGCCGGCCATGGCCGCGGGAAGCCGCATCATCACCAGCGCCGGCCGCGCGCACATCATCTTCCATCCCAACGGCAGCGCCGCAGGCAGCAACGCCCGTTTCACGATCTGCCACGCACGCGAAGGCGACGGCAAGTCCGTGGTGGTGTCGAACTCCGGACGCGTCAGGGTCGCCGAGCCCGACCCGGACAGGCTGCAGCAGTGTCTTGCGGGAATTCCGTAAAGGGCACGCCCGGCGGGCGATGCGCCCCCGCACGGCTCGGCAGGAGCGGCCCACGGCCGCGATCGGTCCGCTTCGCCACCCGCCTGTCGCGCGCATGGCGCGCTCCTGCGAAACCGCGTGGGGCAGAGCTCGTCCCCCGGATCAGTGATCGGCGTTTCTTCAGACCGGCCCGCAATAGCGGTAATACGCGACGCCGTAATCCTGGAAGTCTTGGTCGTCGCGGTTGCCCACGCGGTCGATGATCAGCCCAGGCACCGGGTGCACGGGCGCAACATCAAGCGAACCGCTGTCATGCAGCAGCGCGTATTCCGCGGAATCCAGATCGATCGCATCCGCCAGCGCGTCGCGGAAGCGGATCGCGGCGGCGGCTTCGCGCCAGTCGGGTGCCACCCGGGCCGGAATCGCTTCGGCCGCATCGCCGCTGCCGTAGCCGAGCACAAGCAAATCGCGGCCATCGAGTTCGGCGCCTCGCGCGGCCGCATCGTCCAGTCCCGCGGCCAGCCATGCGGGCAGGGCCGCCGTGTAGAGATTGCCGAGTTCCATCATCGCGGCTGTTCCGAACTGCAGCTTGTCATCGACGATTCGCGGGTAGGCGTCGCTCTTGCGGATCGCCTTCACCACCGCCGCCGACAGCGGGAACGCAGCCTCCGGCAGGCCGTCTTCGGAACAGGCACCGGCGCCGCTTCCGAGTTCGCGGGACAGACTTTCCCGCGACACATCCGCAGCGGCGCAAAACGCCCCCAGTTCACGAGCGGCCTCGGCATCGCCCGCGTCCGCGTCGTGCACGATCGCCGCAAGGTACGCCGTGGCCCACGCGCTCCGCGGCATACGGTGATAGGGCCGGTGCATGAACACGGCGGCCAGGTTGCGCAGGTATTCGGCATGCGAGCCACCGCTTCGCGCGAACATCGCGCGAAGCGCGCCGAGCGTCGCGTCGGTGTAGCAGTCGGTCGAATACTTGCCGTTGAACACCGGCAGGTCGCTGAGGCGTCCATGCTGGCCGGGCGTCTGGCCGGCGAACCGCAGGAACGGTTTGCGGAAATCCAGCCCGCGGTATTCGGACGCGCTGCCGGCGGCGGCGAGGTCGAGCTCCAGCAGCCGCGCCGGCGATTCCAGCAGCATCGCGACCGCGCCGGCGCCCTGGGTCGGTTCGCCGCTGCTGCCGCGGGCGTACTCGGCGATATCCGCGCTGACGGCGATCGCCTGCCGCCCCCGGCCATCGCAGGCGAGGTAGCGCAAGCCGCCTTTCAACGCGTACACCCCGCCGAGGCAGGCGTGCTTGAACTCCGGCACCTCACAGTCCCGCGCGATCGGCGGCCTACCTTCGGCTGCCAGGGCAACGTCCACCAGGCCACGCACGATGACCGCGCCGGCGGCGTTGTCGGTGCTCGATTCGGTGCCGAGCGCCAGGTAGCCGATACGCGCAGGGTCGATGTCGTAGCACTCGATCAGGCGCAGCACCGCATTGGCCGCGAGCGTGTACACGTTCTGCCCGGGAGCCGGCATCCGGAACGCGTGGCCTACCACGGCGCGGGTCTTGGCAGGATCGTTGCCGGTCCAGCCGCACCATTGCGCGAGGTCGACGCGGTGCGGCGGCACGTATACCGCCATTCCGCTGATGCCAGGGGTGGGATTCGCTGCGGACGCACTCACTGCCACGTACCGATTCCTGTTGCGGGAACGAAGCGCGCGAGTATGCGGGAAAAAAGCGTCCATGATGCGCCAACGAAAAAGGCCGACGGATTCCGCCGGCCTTGTGATGATCTGGCGCCCGAACTTGGACTCGAACCAAGGACCCCCAGATTAACAGTCTAGTGCTCTAACCAGCTGAGCTATTCGGGCAATTTGTGAGGTTGTCGCTTCGTTTCCATCCATGGAGCGCACTCCGCTCGGCTTCCCTGCCTCGCCCTCGCGTGCGTCGCGACAGTCCCCCGGACTGTCGCAAACGCCGCACGCTCGTCCAGCTGAGCTATTCGGGCAGCGAGCCGTGCATTATCGTGGCCGGCACGAGAGGTGTCAAAACGGGGATTGTAGAGCGGCCCATGGCCGCGACCGGTATCGTTTTTTCACCGAAGCGCCTGTCGCGCGGATGGCGCGCTCCTCCAAACGCCGAGGACGATACGCGTAGGGCATGGATACTCGCCAGGCGAAGCGAGCACGGGCGATCGCGTCACGAATTCGGGATCAGCAGCACCTGCCCCGCCTGGATGCCGCCGCCCGACTGGATCTTGCCGCCGTTGGCCGAGCGCAGCGAACTCATGCTGACGCCGTAGCGCTGGGCAATGCCCGACAAGGTCTCGCCGCGCGCCACCTTGTGCATGTCCTGGATGGCCTCGTCGGCCCGGGCGATCGCCTTCTTTGCCGACGTGCTGAGGGCCGCCGGCTCGATGGCCACGTCGCCGGCCGCGGTCTTGCTGCGCGTCGCGACCTCGGTCGCTGCCGATGTGGTCAGGTGCAGGCGCCGGTTGCGTTCCGAGGCGAACCAGGTCCCGGGCGGCGGGGTGGTCTCGAAATACTGCTGGACGCCATCCAGCACAGCCTTGGCAAGATGCTCGCGGTCCTTGCTGCTGTCGAGGCGTCGTTCGTCCGTCCGGTTGCTGATGAACGCGGTCTCGACCAGGATCGACGGCACGTCGGGCGAGCGCAGCACCACGAAGTTCGCGCCCTGCACGGTGTCCCGGTAAAGGGGTCCGATCTTGCCCAGCGCGGTCAGCACGTCCGCACCGACCTCGTGCGCGGCGTGCATGCTCGCGCCCTGCGAAAGATCCAGCAGCACCGAGGCCAGCATGTGGCTCTTGTCGTCCAGCGAAACGCCGCCGATCAGGTCGGATGCGTTTTCGCTCTTGGCGAGCCAGCGTCCCGCCTCGCTCTGCTTGCCATGCGGGTTCAGCACCCACACCGAGGCGCCGCGCGCATCGCAGTAATCGGGACAGGAGTTGGCGTGGATCGAGACGAACAGGTCGGCCTTGTGTTCGCGCGCGATCTGGAAACGCTTTTCGAGCGGGACGTAGTTGTCGCTCTTGCGGGTCAGCACCGCGTGCATGCCGGGCTGGTCGTCGATCAGGCGGGCCAGCTCCCTGGCGATTCCGAGTGTCACGTTCTTCTCGAGCGTGCCGCCGCGTCCACGCGCACCGGGATCGTCGCCGCCGTGCCCGGCATCGACCGCGATCACCACCGGCCGCGGCTTGCCCTCCGCGATGTCGGCGTCGATGGTGCGCACGATCCGCGAGGTCTTGCCGTCGGGGGTGCCGAGGTCGACCACCAGCCGGTAGCCGTACTGGGCGGCCGGCGGCAGCAGGAAACTCTTGGGATGCGCGTCCCGTTCGAGGTCCAGCACGATCCGAGCCTTGCCCTGGAAGTGGCCGACCCGGATGTCCTTGACCACGCCCTTGCCGGCCTTGGCACCGACGCCCTTGCCGAAGGCGCCATTGTCGAGGTCCAGGACCACGCGATCCGGCTTGTTCAACTGGAACAACTTGTAGTCCACGGGCGCCGTCAGTTCCAGCACCACGCGGGTGGAGTCGGGGCCTCCCCAGACGCGCACCTGCGTGACCGTGCTGGCCGCGGCGGCGATCGCCGCATTGCAGCCCAGTGCAGCGCAGGTCAGGACCAGAAACGACAGCAATGGGCGGACTGTCCCCCTCATGGCCCCGAATTCAACCGCAAGCCGGGCCGGATTGCAAGCTCTTTTCCCTTTGTTATCCGTGAGCTGCGATCGATTTATCAATATTGATTCAGAAAGTGACGCCAAGTGGGCGAAAGAGACGTCTAGCGAGGGCGCTTCCCGATGGCGGCGATCCAACCTTGACCGCGCGGCGACAACGGTTCGAGACGACCGCGTCTCGCGGTTCCGCGATGCTCCAGGAGGATCTCCAGGTCGGCCGCCGGCAGCGCCCCGGCGCCGCGCTCGGGCCACTCCACCAGCACGATTGCGTCGGACTCTTCCAGTTCATCGAGGCCCAGCCATTCCAGTTCGCCCGCCTCGGCGATCCGGTACAGGTCGAGGTGGAACGCATCGCGTCCGTGCATCGTGTAGCGCTCGAGCAGGCTGTAGGTCGGGCTCTTGACCCGCTCCCCGACACCGAGCGCGCGCAGCAGCGCGCGTGCGAAGGTGGTCTTGCCCGCCCCGAGTTCGCCGCGCAGGTACAGCACGCCACCCTCCGCCACCTGCGGAGCGAGCCGGTGCGCCAGCGCCACCGTCGCCGCCTCCTCGGGCAAATCGATCGATTCGAAATCTTCGGCCATCGAATTCCTCACGCCAAATGGCGGCACGCAGACCATCCTCCGGAGAGCATCCTGACGCAGCCAACCGCGGATCCGGCAGTCCGTTCTCGATCCGCGTCTGGAGCTTTTCTATCTTCCCACCCGGCCGTTGACGAGTGCGCGGAGGTACGGGAACAGATCCGTCGCCAGCAGCCCGCGCTCGCCGGCACGCGCCGCGAGGTCGCCGGCGCGCGCATGCAGCCCGACGCCCAGGCAGGCCGCCTCCCATGCGCCGAGACCCTGCGCCAGCAGGCCCGCGACCACCCCCGTCAGCACATCGCCCGTGCCACCGCTGGCCATTCCGGGATTGCCCCACCGGCACAACGCGACGCGGCCATCCGGCCCGGCCACCAGGCTGCCTTCGCCCTTCAGCACCACCACCGCGCGATGTTTTTCCGCCAGCGTCCGCACGGCGGCGAAACGATCCGCCTGCACGTCGCCCGTGGAACAACCCAGGAGGCGCGAAGCCTCCCCCGGATGGGGCGTCAACACGATCCGTCCGGGCAAGGCTCGCGGCAACTCCGCGAGCAGGTTGAGCCCGTCGGCATCGAGCACCGTGGGCTTGCCGGCATCAAGCGCGGCCTGCCAAAGCCCGCGGCCCCAGTCCTCCTTGCCGAGCCCCGGACCCAGCGCGATCACGCTGGCACGGGCGAGCAGCGGTTCCAGGTTGCGCGGCACGTGCACGCCGTGTGGCATCAGTTCCGGGCGCGCTGCGAGGATCGCCGCGACATTGGCTTCGCGCGTGGCAATGCTCACGAGTCCGGCTCCGATCCGCAGTGCCGCTTCGCCGGACATGCGCACGGCGCCGCCGGCGCCGAGGTCGCCGCCGATCGCCAGCACGTGGCCATAGCGCCCCTTGTGGCTGTCACGCGGCCGCGGCGGCAATGCCTGGGGCGTCAGCAGCATCGCGTCCGGGGCCTCGTCGGCGAACAGGCCCGAGGAAATCCCGAGCGTCGCCAGCGAACGCGCGCCGCACTTGTCCGGTCCCTGCGCGGTGAACAGTCCCCGCTTCCAGCCGACGAAGCACGCGGTCGCCGCGGCGCGCACGCAGGGGTCGAAAGCGACGCCGGTGTCCGCATCGAGTCCGCTAGGCACGTCCAGTGCGAGCACCGGCTTCGATTGCGCGTTCAGCGCGGCAATCAACCGCGCCGCGTCCCCGGAGGGCGCACGGTTCAGTCCTGACCCGAACAGTGCGTCGACGTAAACCTCCGCATCGGGTAGCGGCGAATCGGCCGGCGAGACCTGCCCGCCTTCGCGCAGGAAACGGTCCCGCGCAAACGCGGCATCGCCGGACGAATGATCGCCCACGGCAACGACAACGACTTGCAGCCCGGCTTCGCGCGCCAGGGCCGCGAGCAGGAAGCCGTCGCCGCCGTTGTTGCCGGGGCCGCACGCGACTGCCAGGCTGCGCGCATGCGGCCAACGCCGCCGCAATACTTCGAGTGCGGCGCGCGCCGCGCGCTCCATCAATTCGATCCCGGGGATGCCGCCGTCGATCGCCGCGCGATCGAGCGCGCGCACCTGTGCCGTCGTGAACAGCGCGGTCTGCGGGTCGGGCTTCGGCATCGCGTGATCCTACAATGTACGGATGAATATACGCATGGATCCGGCCCGCGAAACCACGGCCGCGGATATCGATTTCGCGGGCCTGGCTGCGCGCATCAAGGCCTGGGGCGCGGAGCTCGGCTTCGGGAAAATCGGCATCGCCGGTGTCGACCTGCACGAGGACGAAGCGCACCTGCTGGCGTGGCTGCGCGAAGGCCGCCACGGCACGATGGACTACATGCAGCGCCACGGCACCCGCCGCAGCCGGCCAGCGGAACTGCAGCCGGGGACCGTGCGGGTGATCTCGGCACGCATGGATTATTCGCCGACCGGCGCGGATGCCGGAGCGGCGTGGCAAACGCTGCGCGACGGCGATCGTGCCTACATCGCGCGCTATGCGCTCGGTCGCGACTACCACAAGCTGATCCGCAACCGCCTGCAGAAACTCGCCGACCGGATCGCGGCGGAAACCGGGCCGTTCGGCTATCGCGCCTTCACCGATTCGGCACCCGTGCTGGAAAAGGCGCTGGCCCGCAATGCGGGGCTCGGCTGGGTCGGCAAGCACACCTTGCTGCTGGACCGCGACGCCGGTTCGTGGTTCTTCCTGGGGGAGCTGTACACCGACTTGCCGCTGCCGGTCGACGCGCCATCGACCGCGCACTGTGGCACCTGCACCCGTTGCATCGACGTGTGCCCGACCCGGGCGATCACCGGTCCCTACCAGCTCGACGCCCGGCGCTGCATCGCCTATCTCACGATCGAATCGAAGGATGCCATCCCCGGGGAACTGCGCCCGCTGATCGGCAACCGGGTGTTCGGCTGTGACGATTGCCAGCTCGTCTGCCCCTGGAACAAGTTCGCCAAGCCCACACGGGAAGAAGCGTTCGCGCCGCGCCATGGCCTCGACGGCGCGAAGCTCGCCGAACTGTTCGCGTGGAGCGAAGACGAGTTCCTGGAGAAAACGGAAGGCATGCCGATCCGGCGCGCCGGCTACGAGGGCTTCTCGCGCAACGTCGCGGTTGCACTCGGCAATGCGCCACCGTCACCGGAGGTGGTCGAAGCGCTGCAAGGGCGCGCCGGCGACCCGTCGCCCCTCGTGCGCGAGCACGTCGCGTGGGCGCTCGCCGAACAGTCCCGCAAGGTTTAGCAGGTTGGGTTGATTCCGGATTCGATCCGGGGAAGCCCAACGCCGCGACCATGTTGGGCTTCTCCCGGCTAGCCGGAGAAGCCCAACCTACGAACCTCAAGCAACGGCCATTTGCTTCGGGATCGAGGTGTTGGTCCGCGCGATGTGGTTGGCGGCGTCGACATAGATCAGCTTCGGCAGGTGCTGCTCGGCCTCGGCTTCGGTCAAGGTCACGAACGCCGCGATGATCACGAGGTCGCCCGGCTGCGCCCGATGCGCCGCGCTGCCGTTCACGGAAATGATGCCGCTGCCTTCCTCGGCGCGCAGCGCATAGGTCACGAAGCGCTCGCCATTGTTGACGTTCCAGGCATGGATCTGCTCGAACTCGCGGATCCCGGCAGCGTCGAGGAGGTTGCCGTCGATCGCGATCGAGCCCTCGTAGTGCAGCTCCGCGTGGGTCACGGTCGCGCGATGGATCTTCGCTTTGAGCATGTTCAATTGCATGGTCGGCTCCGGCTTCCGGCCTGTGAACCGGTTCCATTATACCGCCTGACCGCCGTTTTGTTGCACCGCACAACGGAGGGACGGTCAGCCGAACGCCAGATTGTCGATCAAACGGGTCTCCCCCAGCCTCGCCGCCACCAGCGCCATCAAGCCGGTGCGCTCGTCGTCGGACGGCACCTGCAGGTCTTCTGCGCGCCGCACCACCGCATAATCGGGGGCGAAGCCCGCCCGCTCCAGCCGGCGCATCGCGGCGCCCTCGATCGCGGCGCGCGCATGGCCCTCGTGGAACGACTCGCGCATCCATTCGAGGGTGGCGTGCAGTTGCGGCGCCCGCTCGCGCTGGCCGGCGTCGAGGTAGCGGTTGCGCGAGGACATCGCGAGGCCGTCCGGCTCGCGGACGATGGGTCCGGCGACCATTTCGACCGGCAGCGCGAGCTCGCGCACCAGCCGCCGCACCACCAGTAATTGCTGCCAGTCCTTGGCGCCGAACACCGCGAGGTCCGGTTGGACCATCGTCAGCAGTTTGGCGACCACCGTGGCCACGCCATCGAAGTGACCGGGCCGGTGCTCGCCTTCGAGCGTATCCCCGACGTCCGGCACGTGGACGCGCAGCGCATGCCCGGGACCGTCCGGGTACATCGTCTCGACCGCAGGCGCGAACAGCAGGTCGCACTGGTGCTCGACCAGTCCCACGCTGTCTTCGGCGAGGGTGCGCGGGTAGCGGGTGTAATCCTCGTTCGGCCCGAACTGGGTCGGATTCACGAACACGCTGACCACCACGCGGTCCGCTCCCTGGCGGGCCCGCCCGACCAGTGAATAATGGCCCGCGTGCAGATTGCCCATGGTGGGGACAAAACCGACCCGCTGGCCGTCCTTCTTCCAGGCTTGTACGGCGGCGCGCAGCGATCGGAGGTCGGCGATCGTTCGCATGCCTTCAGCCGGCGATCTGCTCGGGAGCCGGGAACCGTCCGGCGCGCACGTCGTCGCCGTAGGCCGTGATCGCGTCCCGAATCGAGCCACGGCCGGCCAGGAAATCCTTGCTGAACTTCGGCCGGCGGCCCGGCGTGATGCCCAGCATGTCGTAGCACACCAGCACCTGCCCATCGCAGTCGAGCCCGGCGCCAATTCCGATGGTCGGGATCGGCAACTCGCGGGTGATCTGGCCCGCCAATGCCGCCGGCACCGATTCCAGTACCAGCAATTCGGCGCCCGCCCGCGCCACCGCCTGTGATTCGGCGAGCAGCCGCGCGGCCGCTTCGTCGGTCTTGCCCTGCATCCGGTAACCGCCCATCTTGTGCACCGACTGCGGGGTCAGGCCGAGGTGCGCGCACACCGGGATGTCGCGGCTCGTCAGCGCGGCGATGACCTCGCAGGTCCAGTCCGCGCCGCCTTCCAGCTTCACCATGGCGGCACCGCCTTCGGCCATCAGTCGCGCGGAGGCCGCCAGCGCCGTGGCCGGATCGCGGTACTGCATGAAAGGGAGATCGGCAACCAGCAGCGTCGCCCTGATGCCCCGAGCCACCAGCGACGTGTGGTACACCATCTGGTCGAGCGTCACCGGCACCGTACTGGTTTGCCCCTGCACCACGTTGCCCAACGAGTCGCCCACCAGCGCGACATCGATGCCGGCCGCTTCCATCTGTGCGGCAAAGCTGGCGTCGTAGCAGGTGAGCACCACGATCTTCTCGCCGCGCGACTTCATCGCGCGCAGGCCGGGAACGGTCACGGGCTTGCGCTTGGGGGCGTCGGCAGGGGTGACGTACATGCGGCACTCCGGAAAGGCAGCGGAAAGGGCGAAGGGAGCAGGGAAACACGCATGCGAAGCAAGCGGCTGTCGGCCTGCCCCTGCTCCCCGCGATCGTCGCATTATCGCGGCCCTTCCGCCCGCCGCCAACCGGCAATCAACCTGCCCGCAGGTCGCGCATCCGGAAGCCGGTCGCGTACAACGCGGCCACGTACGCCGCTCCGCCCGCGCAGACCAGCGCGACCAGTTTCCACACCCGCGTGAAAATCGGCTCATGGGTCCACTGCTGCCACGGCCAGAACCACAAGCCGGCCGCGACCACCCCCAGCAGCGCCGCGCATGCCACCCCGATCCGCAGCCAGTGCCGCATCCATCCGGGCTGGCGCTGGTACACGCCGGCACGTTTCAGATAGCGCCACAACAGCGCGAACTGCAGGTAGTTAGATACCGAACTCGCGATCGCCATCCCGAGATGCAAGCCGGGTACCCGCGCGATTCCGTCCAGCCACGGCAACTGTTTCAATCCCGCGGACGCCCACAATTCGAACAGCAGCGCGATCAGCGCGAAGTTGCAGACCATGTTCACGACCAGCGCGATCACGCCGGCGCGCACCGGGGTCCGGGTGTCCTGGCGCGAATAGAACGCCGGCAACAGCGTGCGGGTCAGCGCGATCGCGGGTACGCCGCAGCCCATCCCGACGATCGCGATCGCGGTCATGTGGCTGTCGAAGGCAGTAAAGTTTCCGTTCTGGAATGCCGCCGCCACCATGGGCTCGGCCAGCAGCAACAATCCACACATCGCGGGCATGGCGATCAGCAAGGTCGTGCGCAGACCCCAATCCAGCGATCGGGAAAATCCCTCGCGGTCGGCGGTGACGTGGTGCCGCGACAGCGCCGGCAGGATCACGGTGCCCAACGCGACACCGAACACCCCCAGCGGCAGTTCGAGGAAACGAGTGGCCTGGTACAGCCAGGTCTGAGAGCCCGTGATCAGCAGCGACGCGACCACGGTGTCGAGCAGCAGGTTGATCTGCGCCACGGACGAGCCGAACAGGGTCGGCAGCATCAGGCGCATGATCTTCTTCACCGGCGGGTGGCTCCAGCCCCAGCGCGGCCAGGCCAGCAGTCCCAGCCGGCGAATCGAAGGCAGCAGGAACAGCAACTGCAGGATGCCGGCCGCCAGCACGGCCCAGCCCAGCGCCTCGATCGGCACGGCGAGGTAACGGGACCACCACAGCGCGCCCGCGATCAGGCACAGGTTGAGGATTACCGGTGCGAGTGCGGGCAGTGCGAATTTGCTGAAACTGTTCAGCACGCCGCCGCACAGCGCGGTCAGCGACACGAACAGCAGATACGGAAACGTCAGCCGCAGCAACTTGATGGTGAGGTCGAGCTTGTGGGGTTCGTCCAGCGCGCCCGGTGCGAAGCCGGTGGCGACCTGCGGCGCGAAGATCAGCCCCAGCGCCACGATTACCAGCAGCACGCCGCCCAGCGTGCCGGTCACCCGCGCGGTCAGCTCGCGCAACTCTTCGCGAGGGCGGGTTTCCTTGACCTCGGTGAACACCGGCACGAAGGCGGTCGAGAACGACCCTTCCGCGAACAGCCGGCGCATGAAGTTCGGGATCCGGAACGCGATCACGAACGCGTCGGTCGCCGCACTGACCCCGAACACGTGGGTGATCGAGATGTCGCGCGCCAGCCCCAGCACCCGCGAGATCATCGTCATGCTGCTGAACGAGAACACCCCGCGCAGCAAGCTGGGCTGGCGGGTCATGCCGCCAGCCTCGGGGATCGGGGACCGGGGACCGCAGGATTGACTGAAAGCCCCGATTCCGCGATACTTTCCGGCTTCATTTCCCCCGATTGTTCCGGAGTCACCCCGTGGCCAACATCCAGTCCGCCAAGAAGCGCGCCCGCCAGTCCGAAGTGCGCCGCATGCGCAACGCCAGCCAGCGCTCGATGCTGCGCTCGACGATCCGCAAGGTGCTGAAGGCCATCGAAGCCAAGGACAGGGCCGGGGCGGAAGCCGCCTACAAGGCCGCCGAGCCGGTGCTCGACCGCTACGCCAGTCGTGGCCTGATCCACCGCAACAAGGCCGCGCGCCACAAGAGCCGCCTGGCCGCGCACATCAAGGCCATCGCCTGAAGTCGAGCGACGCTCGTCAGGGAACCTGAAAAAGCCGGCGCCAGCCGGCTTTTTCGCTGCCCGCCGCGCTGTCCCCCGGCCGCTCACTCGGCCGACTCCCCCGCCTCAGACTTGCGCTCGTCGAAGAACCGCTGGGCCGCGAGGCAGACTTCGCGCGTGCCGATGCGTTCGGCGGCCGAAATCGTGAACCAAGGCGCCTGCCAGTCCAGGCGCTCGATGATTTCGCGGGCATTCGCTTCGCGTTCCTCCGGCGCCCACAGGTCGATTTTGTTGAGCAGCAGCCAGCGCGGGCGGCCCAGCAGTCCGGGATCGTGGCGTTGCAGCTCGCCTTCGATGATCCGTACCTGTTCCACCGGATCGGCGCCGTCCAGCGGCGCAACATCGACCAGGTGCAGCAAGAGACTGGTGCGGGAGACGTGCTTCAGAAACTGGATGCCGAGTCCCGCACCCTCGGCCGCGCCCTCGATCAAGCCCGGGATGTCCGCAACGACGAAGCCCTGCGAGGGCCCCAAGCTGACCACGCCGAGGTGCGGCTGCAAGGTCGTGAACGGGTAATCCGCGACGCGCGGCGTTGCCGCCGAGACCGCGCGGATGAAGGTGCTCTTGCCGGCATTCGGGAAACCGAGCAGGCCGACGTCGGCAAGCACCTTCAGCTCCAGCTTCAGCTCGCGTTCCTCGCCCGGCGTGCCGGAGGTGAATCGCCGCGGCGCACGGTTGGTGGAACTCTTGAAGTGGATGTTGCCGAGGCCGCCCTTGCCGCCTTTCGCGACCAGCAGCTTCTGGCCGTGCGTGGTGAGGTCGCCGATCAATTCGTCGGTGTCCACGCTGAATACCGAGGTGCCGACAGGGACCCGGATCGATGTGTCCTCGCCGCCGCGCCCGTACATGTCGCTGCCCATGCCGTTCTGGCCGCGCTGCGCCTTGAACTGGCGCTGGTGGCGGAAATCGACCAGCGTGTTCAGGCCCTCGTCGGCAACCAGCCACACGCTGCCGCCATTGCCGCCATCGCCGCCGTTGGGTCCGCCGAACGGGATGAATTTCTCGCGCCGGAAGCTCGCGCAACCGTCCCCGCCGTTGCCGGCCTGCACCTTGATGATGGCTTCGTCTACGAACTTCATAAAGCGGGAACAGGGAAGTGGGAACAGGAAGCGCGCGCACATGGTACGGGAACACCAACTCTCTGTTCCCTGTTCCCTGTCCCCTGTTCCCGCTTCCCGAAAAGGAAAAGCCCCGCTCGAAGCGGGGCCTTCCGGATTCGACGTGGCGCGCGCGTCAGCCGCCGACCACATTCACCGTGCGGCGGCTCTTCGGTCCCTTGGTGGTGAATTCCACCTTGCCATCGACCAGCGCATAGAGCGTGTGGTCGCGGCCGAGGCCGACGCCGGTACCCGGATGGAACTGGGTCCCGCGCTGGCGGACGATGATGTTGCCGGCTTCGACGGCCTGGCCGCCGTACAGCTTGACGCCGAGGTATTTCGGGTTGGAGTCGCGGCCGTTGCGCGAGGAACCTACGCCCTTCTTGTGTGCCATGGCGGCTTCTCCTTACTTTTCGCCGGCGCTGATGCCGGTCACTTCGATTTCGGTGTAGTGCTGCCGGTGGCCCATCTGCTTGCGATGGTGCTTGCGGCGGCGGAATTTCACGATGCGCACCTTGTCGGCACGGCCGTGGCCGCGCACCTTGGCGGTGACGGTCGCGCCCGCGACGTGCGGGGCACCGACCGTGATGGATTCGCCTTCGCCGACCAGCAGCACCTGGTCGAAGGTGACCGCGGCATCGGGGTCGGCATCCAGTTTCTCGACGCGAAGGACTTCGCCCTGCATCACGCGGTACTGGCGACCGCCGGTGAGGATGACTGCGTACATGGGTTGGCTCTCTGGTTCTGTCGTTATTCTGGGTGGATCGGGCGCGCAGCGGCGCGCTCGAACCCGCGATTCTAGCGCGATTTCAGGGGATTGGGCAAGTTTCTCCCTTCTCCCTCCGGGCGAAGGCGACGGCCGCCTCTCCCGGAGGGAGAGGGGAGCCAATACAGCTATCGAAAACCGGCGACGCAATCCCCACATTGCGCGGGTCGCTATAGTAACGGGCTTTGTCGCCAGCATTCCATGGACACCATCCGCATCCGCGGTGCCCGCACCCATAACCTCAAGAACATCGACCTCGACCTGCCGCGCGATCAGTTGATCGTGATTACGGGCCTGTCGGGCTCGGGCAAGTCTTCGCTCGCCTTCGACACGCTGTACGCCGAGGGCCAGCGCCGCTACGTGGAATCGCTGTCGTCATACGCGCGGCAATTCCTGTCGATGATGGAAAAGCCCGACGTGGACCACATCGAGGGTCTGTCGCCGGCGATTTCGATCGAGCAGAAGTCGACGTCGCACAACCCGCGATCGACGGTCGGCACCATCACCGAGATCCACGACTACCTCCGCCTGCTGTACGCGCGCGTCGGCACGCCGCGCTGCCCGAACCACGGCACGCCGCTGGCCGCCCAGACGGTCAGCCAGATGGTCGATCAAGCCCTGGCGCTGCCGGAGGACAGGCGTTTCATGCTGCTGGCGCCGGTGGTCCGCGAGCGCAAGGGCGAGCACGTGCAGGTGTTCGAGCAGTTGCGTGCGCAGGGTTTCGTGCGGGCGCGCGTGGACGGCAGCGTGTACGACCTCGATTCCGTGCCGGCACTCGGTTTGCGCATCAAGCACACGATCGAAGTG
>DASSNH010000144.1:0-8531 GCA_035701405.1 Rhodanobacteraceae bacterium | reverse complement strand
TCCGGCTGGGACATCGCCACCGGCTGGATCAGCACCAGCGCGTCCACGCTGTCGGCCTGCAACGAGGCCAGTCCCTCGGAGTCCAGGCGGTGCACGTCGAACAATTGCCGGAGTTGTTGCAGCGCCGTCCACGGCGCCGCCGCATCGCCGTCGCCCCAGATCGGCAAGCCGCTGTAGATCGCGACCCGCGGCTTGTGCGGCGTGCTGATGTCGTAGAGCAGCTTGGCGAGGTCGTACTCGATGAACCGTTCCTTGGCGAGCAGGAAGAACGGGATCGCCGCCCCCTTCCCGTCCGCCGGATTGTGTGCGGCCAGCCCGAAGAAGATCGCCTCGCCCGTGGTGCTCGGCACCGAAGTCAGGCCCGCGGCGGTGGCACGGTCCTCGTCCTCGGAAAACGGCGACGGATCGACCTCGGTGAAACGCACGCGGCCGTGCGAACGCCGCACGACCTCATCCAGCAGGCTCACCACGCGCTGGTGGTAGGCGCGCATCTGCGGCAAGCCGTGGCTCGCGCGATCGGAGAAGTACAGCGTGAGCTCAAGCGGCTGCTGCAGGTGCGCCACGATGTCCAGCGTGCCCGGCGAGAGCGTGTACAGGTGATCGCGGGTCAGGTCGACGCGCTTGCCGTCCAGCCAGCGGGACGCACCGAGCACCAGCACCACGTAGACGGCGGCAAGTACCGGCAGTACCAGCCACAAGCGGCTGATCCTCGGCAGGCGAAGTCTCATCCGCCGCGCCTCGCATCGAGGATCAGGGCGTTTGCGCCGAGCCAGAACAGGATCGTCAGGATGAAGTACACGAGGTCGGAGAAATCGAGTACGCCGCGTGCGATCGCCTGGAAATGCGCCAGCAGGCTGAGACCCGCCAACGCGTCGGCCGCCCGGTTCGAGCCGATCGCCAGCAGCGGCTTTTGCACCAGCGGATCGCCGGCAAGCAGGAACAGCAGGCACACGGCGAGCGCGAGGATGAACGCGATCACTTGGCTACGGGTCAACACCGACAGGCACTCGCTGATCGCGAGGAATGCACCCGCCATCAGGAAGCTGCCGATGTAGCCGGCCAGCACCACGCCGTTGTCCGGCTGGCCGAGGTAGTTGACCGTGAGCCACATCGGGAACGTGAGGGCCAGCGCGCAGCCGATGTAGATCCATGCCGCGAAGAACTTCGCGAGCACCGCCTGCCACGGCCGGATCGGCAGCGTCATCAACAGTTCGAGCGTGCCGCTGCGGCGTTCCTCGGCCCACAGCCGCATTGCCAGCGCCGGTACCAGCACCAGGTACAACCACGGGTGGAACCGGAAGAATGGGTCCAGGTCGGCCTGGCCGCGCTCGAAGAAGGCGCCGAGGTAGAACGTGAACGCGCCGGCGAACAGGAGGAAGATCACGCTGAACAACCACGCCACCGGCGTGATGAGGTAACCGCGCAGCTCGCGCAGCAGCACACCCATGAATGGATGGCCGCGCAGGTCGGTGGCTGCCGGTGCTACGCGCGGCATGCCACGACCTGCGTCCGCGACCAGGAGACCCAGCAGCACGGCCCGCAAACAAACTCGAACGGACGCGTATCCAGCCGCGTTTCCCGCTCGCTTCCATTTGCGTTCTTTGCGTTCATCGGCGGATCACCCTCGCGGTTCATGCCGCACGCGCGAAGCTTTCGGCATCGCTGGTGATCCGTCCGAAAACTTCCTCGAGGCGGCCACGCTCGAGTTGCAATTCGTCGACGCGTACCCGTTGCTCCTCCAGCAACTTCACCACGACGTGGAAGATGTCCCCGCGATCGCGTGGAAACACGGTGACGCGGCCATCGACGGCGTCGACTTCCACCGACTCCACCTCGGGAAGCCGTCCCAGCAACTCGCAAGCGAGGGCGCTGGCCGGCGCCCGGAAACTCACCGCGTGGTGGTAGCGGGACTGCTGCTCGAGTTCCTGCGGCGAGCCCTGCACCCGCAGCCGCCCGCCAGCGAGGATCGCCACCCGGTTGCAGGCCGCGCGCACCTCGTCGAGGGCGTGCGTCGAAACGATGATCGCGCGGTCGCGCGCCATCCCGCGGATCAGCGCATGCACTTCGCGCTGCTGGTTGGGGTCCAGCCCGTCGGTGGGCTCGTCGAGGATCAGTGCCGGCGGGTCGTGCAGCAACGCCTGGGCCAGGCACACGCGCCGGCGGTAGCCCTTCGAAAGCGTCTCGATGCTCTGTGCCAGCACCGGCTGGAGTTGCAGGCGCTCGATCATCTCGTCGAGGCGGCGATTGCCCTGGATGCCGCTCAGGCCGCGCACCCGCGAAGCGAACGCCAGGAACTCCGCCACCGAGAGTTCCCCATAGCTCGGCGCACCTTCGGGCAAATACCCCAGCGAGCGGCGTGCCTTGATGGGTTCACGCACGACGTCATGCCCGCAGACCCGCGCGCACCCGGATCCGGGCACCAGGAACCCCGCGATCATCCGCATCGTGGTGGTCTTGCCGGCGCCGTTCGGGCCGAGCAGCGCAAGCACCTGCCCGGGCGCCACTTTCAGGGTCAGGTCGGCCACGGCATCGAACCTGCCGTAACGCTTGCCGAGGTGTTCGGTTTCGATCATCGCCAGCGAGTCACGCGATTGCGAGCGCAAACTCTAGCAGGGTGAGAAGTGGCGCTCGCGGGATGCCAGTGGCATCACGCGCCGCTTCGAACGGGCGGCCATGGATGGCCGCACCGGCGCCCGGCGCCATGGATGGCTACTCGCCAACGCACCGTTTGCGCGATGCCGGGGGCATCGCGTGCGTCGGCGAACGCCCGCACCGGGATGTGCGGGCCGGCGCCACGCACCATGGACGAATGCTGGCCCCACCGGGACTTGCAGGAGCGGCCCTGCGCGAAGGGCTTGCTCCTTCTTCTTCCCGCGATGGCGAGTGCGCCGACACCGGCGCTTCGCGCGCATGGCGCGCTCTACGGAAGTCGGATCGGCCCGGGCCGCGCCGATCGAACTGCGCAAAAAGGAAAGGCCCGCAAAGCGGGCCTCTCCAGAAGATCACATCAGACGATCACGTCGCTCAGCCGCGATGGCGCTTCTTCGCGTGTGCCGGAGGCTTGCGCCCCTCGGCCTTCTTGTTCTTTTCGCCTTCGCCGTTCTTTTCCTTGCCCGTCCAGATGGACGGATCCAGCGCGGTGAGCGGTTCGGCGCGACCGGAGATCTGTTCCGGCGTCTGCGCGGGCGCGTTGGTCACCGGCAGGAAGATCCGGTAGATCTGGTCCTGGTCCGGCGTGTCGACGGGCGACGTCAGCTCGTCGTACATGCGCTGCTCGGTTTCATTGAAATCGTAGCCGTGGGTGCCGGCATAGGCCTGCAATGCCAGGCGCACCAGCGGGATCCCGGCTTCGCCGGTCCAGGTGGCCTCCAGCACTTCGCGGCCCGGCATCATCACCGCGCGGACGTTGTCGTTCACGATCAACTGGTTCTGCTTGTCGAGCTTGCCCGGGACCGGGCCCTTGTCTTCGTCACCCGACGCGGCCGCACCCGACGACGATCCGGAGGCCGGCTCTCCCGCGCTCGCCGACGAGGCCGCACTGGCGCCCGACGCCGCGCTGCCGGAGGCGGCAGGATTCCCGGCACTGGCCGCGCCGGCAGCAGAGGCAGCAGAAGCCGCAGAGGAAGCGGAAGCCGCCTTGGCCATTTGCTCCGGGGTCGGCCGCGGCGGCAACCGGGTCAGGTCGTAATCCTTGCCATCGACCTTGATGGTGGTGGAATCGATCGGAACCGCCAGGTCGAACGTATAGGTGGTGTCGCCCCACTCGGTCGTGATGGTGGTGGTGGGCCCGGCGGCCTTGACCCCGAGCTTGTCCATCGCGGCCTCGATCTCCTTGAGCGCCGCGGCCTTGGCGGTGTCGATGTCATCGAGCGTGCGGGTCGCCTTGGTCGAGACCAGCAGCATCGGCGTCGGCGCGGTGCGATACAGCCCCGGCGCGAGCTTGCCGTAATCGACGTTGGGAATACCCGCCAGCATCGTCTGCAGCGAGTCGAGCCCGTACTGGATCATCGTGTCGGGCACGCCATGGATCCACAATTGCGAATAACGGTCGATCAGGTTCCAGCCGTAGTCGACGTCGAAGCCCCAGGTCACGGCGCTGACGCGCTGCCCATGGCTGGGCGCCACCTGCAGGGTGAAGGTCTTGTTCTCCCCGCGCCACTGGTTGGTGAGGGCCCAGGTCACGGTGCTGTTGCCGGCGAGGTCGATGTTGCCGGACTTGTTGACCAGAGTGCCCTTGCCGACGCTGCCGTTGGCGCCGCCGGCCCAGTGGATCGTCGCGCCCGGGCCATAGGCGGGGCCCGAGAACGAGAACTTCACCTGCGGATCCTGTGCCTGCAATTCACCGCCCACGTAGTCCGGGAAACGCCGGAAATTGTTGAGGACGTCGTAGATCTGCTGGGGGTTGTGGCTGATGTCCAGCGAGCGCTCGATGTGCGCGTGGCTGGGCAGGAACAGGCCCACGATCACGGCGATGACGAACACGATGATCAGGGCGACGACGAATTCGAGCACACGGGTCATGCCAGGAATCTCCGGACGGCTTGTACGTATGGCCGACGCCCGCTGCGACCGGCCGGGTCGGCAGCTCGTGCGCCGCTGTGAAACACATGAAAGGCGGATGGTACTTGCTTCACGGGGTTCGCGCTACGGCATGCGCCCTAGACAATCCCGAGTTCCAGCGCCTTCAGCACCGCCCGGGTCCGGTCGCGCACGCCGAGCTTGGAAAGGATGTTGGACACGTGGTTCTTGACCGTTCCCTCCGCGACCTTCAGCGAATTGGCGATCTCCTTGTTGCTGTAGCCGCCGGACATCAGGCGCAGGATCTCGGTTTCGCGTTCGGTCAAGGGATCGGGCTGGCCGAGGCTCGAGAACTGGTTCTGGATTCGGCCGACGCCTGCCAGCAGGCGTTGGGTCACGACCGGCGCGATCAGACTCCCGCCGCCGGCGACCGTCTTCACCGCGTCGACGAGCTGCTCGAGCGAAACATCCTTCAGCAGGTAGCCCCGGGCGCCGGCCTTCAGCCCGGCCAGCACGAGCTGGTCGTCGTCAAAGGTGGTCAGGATGATCGTCGGCGGCACCTTGCCCTGCGCAGCGAAGGTGTTGAGGACATCGAGGCCGCTCTTGCCCGGCATGCGCATGTCCAACAGCACCACGTCCGGGCGCACCTTCGGGATCGTTTCGAGCGCCGACGCGCCGTCGTTGCATTCGGCGACCACCTGGATCTCGGGCGACAACTCCAGCAGCGAACGGATGCCCTGCCGGACCAGTGTCTGGTCATCCACCAGGCAAACGGAAATCATGCAACCCCTCCCCCAACGACTCGATCGGTCCCGGCCATGCCCTTGCGAAGAATCCCCACGCGCGGCGGTGCGGACGGAACGCAGGAACCGGAGTGTACATGTCCGGCCCGCGACTTTCCGAAGGCGCCGACCCGGTCCGGCTCACGCGATCCTCTCCGTCGGCAGCGATGCTTCCAGGGCGAATCCCTCGTGCCGCTGGGTGCGGATCGCCAGTTGGCCGCCCACTTCGGCGAGCCGCTCGCGCATGCCCGTCAGCCCATTGCCCGGCTTCAATTCGAGCGCGCCGCGACCGTCGTCGCGCGCTTTCAGCGACAACATGCCGCCGGGACCTTCCTCGAAGCGTAACCACAGATTGCGCGCGCGGGCATGGCGCACGGCATTGGTGATGATTTCCTGGGTGCAACGGAGCAGGATCTGCGCACGTCGCGAATCGCCGACCGCAAAACGTTGCGGCAATTCGAGATGGACCTCCAGCCCCGGCACGCCTTCGGTGAGGTCGCGCAGCGCCGTGGTCAGCTCGATACCCTCGTCGTCGCGCAATTCGCTGACGACCTCGCGCACGTCGGCCAGCAGTTGCTTGGCGGTCGAGCGCGCCCGCGCGACATGGTCGGCTGCCTCGCGGTTGGCCACCAGATGCCCGGCGACTTCCAGGTTCAGGCTGAGCGCGGTCAGGTGATGCCCGACCAGGTCGTGCAGTTCCCGCGCAATCCGCATGCGTTCGGAGATACGGCTGGACTCGGCGAGCAGCGCCCGCGTCGCCCGCAGTTCGGAATTGAGGCGCCGCTGGTCCTCGCGCGCGTCGGCCTGCTGGCGCGCGACCTCGGAGGCGATGAACACGATCACGGAATAGCCGAGGTACAGCGCCGCCTGCATCAGCGCCATCCCCAGGGTGAACGAGGGGAACGTGGCGTATACGGGCACGGTCGCCGCCGATTGCAGGACCAGCCAGCCGATCGCGACGGGCAGTGGCAGCAGCCACGGCAGGACCATGCCCGCGACCGCCAGCAGGATGGCACCGAGCCCGCTGACGCTGTACCAGCTTATCGCCACGGCGGCGACCGTGAGCACCAGCAGGCCCAGCAACTTGATGCCCCAGAAGCGCCGCGAGCCGAGGTCGCGGGTGAGCAGCCAGTAGACAACGCCGAACACCGCGTAGCTGGCCGCCCACAGCAGCAGGTCGGAGTGGCTCTGGGCGTGCAGCGCGCGCGTCACGTGGAGCTGGGTGCGCTCGTCGCTGACGTTGGCCAGCATCCAGTCGCGCCGCGCCAGCGGCACGCCCACGCAGGCGTAGGTGACCAGGCCCGCGTAGCGCAGCAACGATATCGGACGGAGGGATGGACGTGTCACGCGCCGATCTTAACCCAGCCGTGCCTGGTTGGCCGTGCGATCCGTCGAAGGACGGGACGTATGCCGGAAGGCATGCGATAATGGCGGGCCTTCGGGCCCGGCAGCCGGCCCCAGCACCCGGAATACCGTACACGATGACGTTCACGCCCCACCTGACCCTTCGTGACGTGCGCGCCAGCGATCTCGCCGCCGTCACGGGCCTCAACAACACGGCAGGATCCTCCATCCTGCCGATGGACGCGGCGCAAATCGACCACTTCTACCGGCACGCCGACTATTTCCGGGTGGCGGAGGTCGATGGCCACCTGGCCGGGTTCCTGATCGCGTTCCGCGACCGCACCGAACACGTCAGCTCCAACTTCCGCTGGTTCCGCAGGCACTGCCAGGAATTCGTGTACATCGACCGCGTGGTCATCGGCGACCTGCACCGCGGGCACGGTCTTGGCCGCTTGTTCTACTGTGACGTGCAGGGCTTCGCCGAAGTGCGCTCGTCGAACCTCGCCTGCGAAGTGTTCCTCGAGCCGCGCGACGACGTGTCGGTGCTGTTCCACGGCGTGTTCGGCTTCCACGAACTCGGCCAGCAGGTGATGCCCGAATCGGGGCGCCGCGTCAGCCTGCTGGTGAAGCCGCTCGAATGCCACGCGTTCGTGCGCCAACACTATCCCGACGGCCTGCCGGAGGTGCCCTGGCTCGCGCCGCGCAAGCGGCCGGCCGATGCGGTTCCCCACCTGCTCGCGGCTGGACAGGCGTGAGCGGCATCGCGGCAGATACCCGCGCCGAGCTGCTCGACGCCGCCGACCTGCGTTTCGGGCAGGTCGGCATCGCCAGCGTGCGCGTGCGCAACGACGATCCGGCCGCGTTGCGCGCCTCGCTCGAGGTGCGCGTGCGCGAGGCGCCGCAACTGTTCGCGCGCGCGCCGGTCGTGGTGGACCTTTCCTTCCTGGCGCCGCAGCCGTCCGACGAGAAGATCCGCGGCTTGCTGGACGGCGTGCGCGCCGCCGGCATGCTGCCGGTCGGGCTGGCCTACGGGGACGCCGCCACCGAGGAACTTTCCCAACGGCTCGGGCTTCCGTTGATCGCGAAATTCCGCGCGGCCTACGAGCGGGCCGAGCCCGCGACGCCTGCCGAAGTCCAAACCAGTGCCGCGGCCGGAACCGCCGCGCCCGCGGCAGCGGCGCCCGCCATGTCGGCGCCCGTCCCGAGCGTGGCGCTCCAGCAGCACGGTTCGATCCGCACCGGGCAGCAGGTCTACGCGCGCGGCGCGGACCTGGTGGTGGTCGGCGCGGTCGCCAACGGCGCCGAGGCGCTGGCCGACGGGAACGTCCACGTATACGGCAGCCTGCGCGGACGCGCCTTCGCGGGCGCACTCGGCGACAAGGCCACGCGCATCTTCTGCAGCGAATTCCGTGCCGAGATCGTGTCGATCGCGGGCCACTATCGCGTGTTCGAGGAATTGCCGAAGGAATTCGCGGGCCGCGCCGTGCAGATCTGGCTGGAGCACGACAAACTGCAGGTCGCGGCGCTGTGACATCCCACGTTCATTCGTCGCCCGGATCATCCGTGCGGCGCCCACTCCTGCGGCATCCTTCCGCCCAACCCAAGCTCGGAGCACCCTCTTGACCGAAACCATCGTCATCACTTCCGGCAAGGGCGGCGTCGGCAAGACCACGACGTCCGCCTCGCTCGCCAGCGGCCTCGCCCAGCGCGGCCACAAGACCGCGGTCATCGACTTCGACGTCGGCTTGCGCAACCTCGACCTCATCATGGGCTGCGAACGGCGCGTGGTGTACGACTTCGTGAACGTGATCCAGGGCGAGGCCACGCTGAAGCAGGCGCTGATCCGCGACAAGCGCCACGACAACCTGTACGTGCTCGCCGCCTCGC
>DASSNH010000143.1:0-7990 GCA_035701405.1 Rhodanobacteraceae bacterium | reverse complement strand
CGAACGGAACCTGTTCGTGATCGAACAGGGCTGGGTCGGGGCTCCGACCGGTGATGATCCGGCCTCCATCGAAAAACTGGACGCGATGCAACGCAGCGATCTCGCCACCCTGCGGCAGTTGCCCGATGTCGAATCGGCGGAAGCCGTCAGCTCGATGCCGCTGCTGCAATCGTCGTGGACCGGCGGGGTCGGCTTGAAGCCGGACCAGCAGCATTCGACCACGCACGCGTTCTATTATTTCGGCGGCGACCAGATGTTGAAGACCTTGGGGTTGCGACTGCTCGCGGGCCGCAACTTCACGCCGGACGAGATACAGCACCGCGGCTTCCGCTCTGTCGGCGAACCGGCGATGGTGATCGTGACCAAGGCCCTGGCCGACAAGCTGTTTCCGAAGGGCGGTGCGCTAGGCAAAACCATCTACCTGGATGGCAATGCCGTCCCCAGCACGATCATCGGCATCGTCGCGCGCCTGCAGGCGCCCAGTACCGGTAGCTGGAGCAACGGCTTCGACTACAATTCGGTGTTGCAGCCGGTGCGCATCGATTTCCAGTACACCCGCACCGCGGTGCGGGCCAAACCGGGAAGGCTGGACGCTGCGATGCGTGAGGCGCGCAAGGCGCTTTACGACGCCAATCCGATGCGCGTGATCGACGGCGAGCTAACCCAGGGGCTGGGCATCCATCCGTTCAGTGAGATCCGTACGCGCGCCTATCGCGCCGACGTCGGCATGGCGGTCCTGATGGGGGTGATCTGCGCGATCCTGCTGTGTGTCACCGGGGCCGGGATCGTCGGGCTCACCAGCTTCTGGGTAGGCGAACGGCGCAAGCAGATCGGCATCCGCCGCGCCCTGGGTGCGACGCGACGCGACATCCTGCGCTACTTCCAGACCGAAAACCTGCTGATCGCGGGTATTGGCGTGGTGCTGGGCGCGATCATCGCGGTGGGGTTGAATCTCTGGATGATGAAGCAGTTCCAGATGGACCGGATGTCGGTGCTGTACGTGGTGGTGGGGGTCGGTGCCCTGCTCGCACTGGGGCAGGGCGCGGTGTTCGCGCCGGCACTGCGTGCGTCGAAGGTGTCGCCGGTGGAGGCGACGCGCAGCGTGTGAGTATTACCTCCTTCCAGGGGAAGGGGGTCGGCGCGCAAGCGCCGGGGGGATGGACTCCGGAGATCGAAGAGCCATCCCCCTCGGTCCCCCTTCCCGTGGAAGGGGGAAGACAACACCCCTTGCTGCGGAAGGGGCAATCGGAGTGATGGATGTTCGCGTATTACCTCGACCTGGCGTTTCGCAGCTTGAAGCGCAACAAGCTGCTCACCGTGCTGATGGTGATCGCCATCGCCATCGGCATCGGCGCCAGCATGACCACGCTGACGGTGATGCATCTGCTGTCGGGTGATCCGTTGCCGGGCAAGAGCGCGCACCTTTATTACCCGCAGGTGGATCCCACCCCCGCCGACTGGTACAACCCGCGGCATCCGCTGCCGATGATGGATTACCGTTCGGCGGTGGATTTGTGGAGCGCGCAACGCGCGGACCGTCAGGCGATCGTGGTGCAGAGCCCCGTGAAAGTGAGCGCACCCGGCATCGACCGCCCGCCGCTCATGCTGACCCTCATGTCCACGACGACGGACTTCTTTCCGATGTTCGACGTGCCATTCGAATATGGCAGCGCGTGGACCGTGGCGGACGAAAAGGACCACGCGCGGGTGGCGGTGATCTCCAGTGATCTCAACGACAAGCTGTTCGGCGGCAAGGACAGCGTGGGCAAGTCGCTGCGCCTGAAGGACAGCAACGTGCGTATCGTGGGCGTGTTGGCCCCCTGGCGCCCGCGCCCGTTGTTCTACGACGCGGTAGGCGGGTTCACCGGCAATGGGTTCGAGACGAGCTATTACGCCAAGCCGGAAGACGTGTTCATGCCGTTTTTTTCGGGCCTCGATGTCAACGACGGCAATTTCTTCCAGTTTACCTGCTGGGGCGGCGGACCGACCACGCCGGGACACCTCCAGGATGCGCCCTGCCTGTGGACGGCGCTGTGGGTGGAGCTGGACAGCACGGCCAAGGCCGCGGACTACCGGGCCTTCCTCGGCAATTACGCCGAACGGCAAAAAGCCCTCGGGCGCTTCGCCAACACCGACACCCGCATGCTGGATTTGATGCGGTGGCTGGATCACGAGCAGGTGATCCCGAAGAACGTGAAACTGCAGGCCTGGTTGGCTGTTGCGTTCCTGGCCATCTGCCTGTTCAACACGGTTGGCTTGCTGCTGGCGAAGTTCCTGCGGCGCGCGGGCGAAATCGGGGTGCGGCGGGCGCTGGGCGCGTCGCGCCGATCGGTGTTCGCACAATGTCTGACGGAAGCCGGCCTGATCGGATTCATTGGCGGCGTCGGCGGCTGGCTGCTGACGCTGGTGGGCCTGTGGCTGGTGCGCCGGCAGCAGACACCGTATTCCGACCTGGTGCACATGGACGTGCCGATGTTCGTGGCGACGTTCGTTCTTGCAGTGGCGGTCAGCCTGGTTGCAGGCGCGTTGCCGGCGTTGCGCGCCAGCCGCATTGCGCCGGCGCTGCAGTTGAAGACGTTGTAGGAAGGCCGCGCCCGCGGCAGATCGCGGACATGGCGCTCGCCTCCAGGTAGAGCCAACCGAGGTTTCGATGATGCAGATCCGACCCATCCTCGCCGCTTTGAAGCACCACAAGCTCGCGACATTCCTGATCGCGATGGAGATCGCGCTCGCGTGTGGCGTGTTGTGCAATGCGGTTTTCCTGATTGCCGACCGGCTTTCGGCAATGAGTTTGAACAGCGGCGTGGAGGAAGCCTCGCTGGGCGAGATCGTGGTGACGGGTTTCGATCCGAAACAGGCGGGCGACCTGAACGCACGGATGCTTGCCGGGCTCGGTTCGATTCCGGGTGTGGAGTCGGTGCACGTGGTGTCATCCGTGCCGTTCGGCCCGCAGGGTGGCGTCAACGGCATCAGCCTCGACGAGGCGGGCAAGCATTTCGGCGCGGTGATCCAGCTTTACCAGGGGGGGCCCGGTACGCCGGCGGCTCTCGGGCTGAAGCTGGTGGCAGGCCATCTGCCGGCCAGCGACGACTATCAGCCCATCATGGGGCAGGATTACATGCCACTCTCGTCGCGTGTCCTGGTCACCCAGGCCCTTGCCGAAAAATTGTGGCCGGGTCAAAACCCGTTGGGCAAGGAATTCTGGGGGGCGAAGTATCGGTTCCAGGTAATCGGCGTCCTGGCGAACCTGTCGGTGTCGCAATACACCGAGAACGGGCTGCACGGGGCGGAATGGACGGCATTCGTCCCGACCCGGCCGGGCGCCCGGCTCGCGGGCACCTATCTCGTCCGGGCCAAGCCCCGGGATCTGGAACGCGTGATGACGCAGGCGCGCGCCTCGGTCGCCAGGATCGCGCCGGACGTGGTGCTCGACTATTCCAGCAGCCACACGATCGGTTACCTACGCCAGCAGTTCTTCAAGACCGATCGGTCCATGGCTGGCTTGCTGGTCGGCGTGATCGTGGCGCTGCTAGGCGTCACGGCGTTCGGAATCGTGGGACTGGCGAGTTTCTGGGTGGCGCAGCGGCGCAAGCAGATCGGTATCCGGCGTGCGCTGGGTGCGACGCGCGCGGATATCCTGCGCTACTTCCAGACGGAAAATTTCCTGATCGTCACGTTCGGGGTCGTGCTGGGTATCGTGCTGGCGATCGGCATCAACCTCGGTTTGATGAAGTTCTTCGAGGTGCCGCGCCTGCCGCTTTGGTACCTGCCGGTCGGCGTGGCGGCCTTGTGGCTGCTCGGACAACTCGCGGTGCTGGCGCCTGCGCTGCGCGCGGCGGCGGTGCCGCCGGTGGTGGCGACGAGAAGCGTGTGAGCTTTGAAGTCCTCCCCTTCAAGGGCGGGTCGGGGCGTTTGCGAACCGAAGGTTCGCGCGCCGCGAGCGCCCGAAGCAGGAGCGAAGGGCAGGGTTGCTTTGCGAGGACAGGACGTCCGAGCTTAGCAACGATTAGGTGGGGATGGGGTTGGCCCGCCAGTTCCGGAAACCCATCCCCACCCCGGCCCCCCCCTTGAAGGGGAGGGAGACCAAATTGGAGCGTGAATAATGTTTCGCTATTACCTCGACCTCGCACTACGCAGCTTCAAGCGCAACCGCGTGCTCACCGCGCTGATGGTGCTGGCGCTGGGGCTCGGCATCGGCGCATCCATCACGACGCTGGCGGTGCTGAAGCTGCTGTCGGGCGATCCGCTGCCGCAGAAGAGTGCGCGGGTGCTCCATCCGGAAATCGATCCACTGCCCGCGCAAGGCTATGTGGCGGACCAGACCAAGCCGCCCTGGGGCGGACTGATGCCGTACACCGACGCCATGAACCTGATCCGTGCGCACAAGGCGGAGCGGCAGGCGGCGATGGCGTTGACGCAGGTAAAGATCGAACCGCAGCGAACCGGCGCGGACCAGAAGCCGTTTTTCAGCGACGGCGTGATGACGACCGCCGACTTCTTCGCGATGTTCGATGCGCCGTTCCGGTACGGCACCGGCTGGAGCGAGCAGGACGGGGAGGATCGCGCGCGGGTCGCGGTGATCGCCGGGTTCCTCAACGACAAGTTGTTTGGCGGCAAGAACAGCGTCGGGAAGACCATCCGCATTAACGGACACGACTACCGCATCGTTGGCGTGCTGGAGCCGTGGGCGCCGCAGCCCCGTTTCTACGCGGTGGGCCTCGGCGGTCGCAGTTACGGGAACGGCGACGCCGTGTTCCTGCCGTTGCAGTCGGCGCGCGCCGATGGCATGGACCCGCAGAACGTCAGTTGCTGGGAAGCTGCCGACGTCAAGCACCTGGAAACCTCGCCCTGCGTGTTCGTCTACCTGTGGGTGGAGGTGCGCAACCCCGCGGCCGTGGCCGGCTACAAGACATTCCTGTCGAACTACGTGCAGCAGCAGATTTCGCTGGGCCGCTTCCACAGGCCCGAAGTCGAACTGCCCGATGTCATGCAGTTCATGCAGGAGCAGCAAGTGGTGCCCGACGACGTGCGCCTGCAGGCGGGCCTCGCGTTCGGGTTCCTGCTGATCTGCGTAGTCAACACCGTGGGCCTGCTGTTGGCGAAGTGCCTCAGGCGTTCGCGCGAAATCGGCGTGCGGCGGGCACTGGGTGCCACGCGCCGCACGATCTTCGCGCAATTCATGGTCGAATCCGCGATCGTCGGACTGGCCGGCGGCGTGCTGGGGCTGGTGTTCGCCGAACTCGGGTTGTGGGCGATCCGCCACCAGCCCGCGCAGTACGCGAGCCTCGCGCATCTCGACGTCGCGATGTTCCTGTTCACCTTCGTGGTGGCGCTGGCCGCAAGCCTGATTGCCGGATTGCTGCCCGCCTGGCGCGCCTGCGTGGTGGCGCCTGCACCGCAATTGAAAAGTGTTTAAGCCTTCCCCTTCAAGGGGAAGGTTTGGATGGGGATGGGTTTGATGTCGGCGCGCTGGCAACCCATCCCCACCCCGCCCTCCCCTTGAAGGGGAGGGGAAAAGCGAGCGTAGCGCGGATTTCGTTGCATCCGTGCTACATCGGCAATGAACGAATAGATCGAGAAAACACCATGCAAATCCAACCCATCGTCGCTTCGCTGCGCAAGCACAGGATTCCAGCCCTGTTGATCGTGCTGGAAATCGCGCTCGCCTGTGCGGTCCTGTGCAACGCGGTGTTCATGATCAGCCAGCGTGTCGGCGAGATGCACGTGCAGAACGCAATGGACGAGCAAGGCATCATCGACATGCGCGTGCTCGGCACCGACCCCAAACTCGCCCATGCCGATATTCCGCGGGATCTTGCCGCCCTCCGGGAGATTCCCGGCGTCACCGCGGTGGCGGCGGTCAACATGGTGCCGCTCGGCCAGAACAGTTGGAACTCCAACATCGCGACCAAGCCGCGCGACGTGATGAACAAGGACAATCCGAACGTGGCGCAGTACATGTTCACGAGGGGCGGGCCCGAGGCGCTCGGCCTGCGCCTGGTCGAGGGGCGCTTCTTCAACGATGGGGAGTACGCCGACAGCAAGCTGACCGAAAGCTACCTCCCCTCCGGCCATTCCGTCCTCGTCACCGAGAGCCTGGCCGAGCGGCTGTGGCCAGGCGAGAGCGCGCTGGGCAAGCAGGCGTGGATCGGCAGGGACAACAGCTTCACCGTCGTGGGTGTCGTGGCCGACGTGTTGCGCCCCAACCGCAACGGCGAAGGCGCCGCCGGCTTCCACTGGGCGATGTTCTTTCCGCTGAGCCCCGCTGCCGCGCTCAACGACTACATCGTGCGCAGCGAGACGCAGGACCGTGGCCGGGTGCTTTACGCCGCGCAGCGGAAACTCGAGGCGCTGTCGCCGAACGCGGTGGTCAAGGGCAAGACGTTCAGCGACATGCGCGACCAGTTCTTCGCCGACACCCGCAGCATGGTGTGGATGCTGGTGCTGGTGTGCGTGGTGATGCTGGCGGTGACCGCGTTCGGCATCGTGGGGCTGACCAGTTTCTGGGTGGGCCAGCGGCGGCGGCAGATCGGGATCCGCCGCGCGGTCGGCGCCACGCGCGCGCACATCATGCAGTACTTCCAGACCGAGAACTTCATGTTGAGCACCGCCGGCGTCGCGATCGGGATGGCACTGGCGTTCGGCATCAATTTGTACCTGATGCAGCACTACCAGACGCTCCGGATGCCTTGGTACTACCTGCCGGCCAGCGCGGTCGCGCTATGGCTGCTCGGGCAGATCGCGGTACTGGGCCCGGCACTGCGCGCCGCCAATGTGCCGCCGGTAGTGGCGACGCGGGGCGCGTGATGTTCACCCTCCCCTCGGCGGACGGGTGGCTTTGAAGTCCTCCCCTTCAAGGGGAGGATTTAGGAGGGGATGGGTGGATTAGTGCGCTGCAGGGCAACCCATCCCCACCCCAGCCCCTCCCCTTGAAGGGGAGGGGGAGAAACCTGGAGGCATCTGGACATGTTCGGTTACTACCTCGACCTCGCTTGGCGCAGCCTGAAGCGCACACCGATCCTGACCGGATTGATGGTGCTGGCGATCGGGCTCGGCATCGGCGCCTCGATGACCATGCTCACGGTGCTGCATGTGATGAGCGGCGATCCCCTGCCGGGACGCAGCGCGCATTTGTACCGCCCGTTCCTCAATCCGTTGCCGCTCAGTTACAAGCTCCCCCCGCAGTTCATCGGCCACGGTCCGAACGCCGCGTTGACCTGGCCGGATGCGAAAGCCTTGCTGGATGCACACAAGGGCGCGCAGCAGGTCGCGGTGGGCCGCGGCAACCTCGTGGCGCACTCCACCCAGCCGGGTGTGCATCCGGAGTCGGTGGTCGGAAGCTTCACGACCCGGGATTTCTTCGCCATGTTCGGGGTGCCGTTCATTGCCGGCGATCCGTGGTCGGAGGACGCCGATGCCGAGGGCGCCCCGGTGGTGGTGTTGACGCAAGGATTCGCCCGCAAGCTGTTTGGCGACAAGCAAGTGCTGGGCAAGGCGGTGCAGCTCGGCAAGCATGTTTTCCGCGTTGTCGGTGTGGTCAAGGACTGGCACCCGGAGCCCTTGTTCTATGCGATCAGCGCGAGCTTCGACGAGGCCGACCAGTTCTTCCTGCCGCTGTCCACGGCCGTCCACATGAAGCTGGACTCGAACTGGACGAGCGGCTGGGGTGACGACACATCCCTGACCAGTCCCACCACCAGTTGGCTCAATTTCTGGGTGCGGTTGGATACGCCAGAGCAGGTCGCCGATTACGGCCGCTTCCTGGTCAATTATTCGGCGCAACAGAAGGCCATTGGCCGTTACGAGCGGCCGCCCGAGGACGCCAGACTGTACGGCTTGATGCAATGGCTGCACCGCGAGGGGCTGGTGCCGACGGACGTGTTGCTGCAGTCCTGGCTGGCATTGGGTTTCCTGTTCGTGTGCATGGTGAACATCATCGCCCTGCTGCTGGCCAAGTTCCTGCGCTCGACCGGAGAGATCAGCGTACGCC
>DASSNH010000142.1:0-10145 GCA_035701405.1 Rhodanobacteraceae bacterium | reverse complement strand
TGACCGGGATGCGCGAGCGGATCGAGGCGATCGGCGGCACGCTGGCGATCGAATCGCCGCGCGGACGCGGCACCAGCATCGAAGTGTCGTTGCCGATACCGGTGCCGGCGGCGGACGGCGATCGCCCGGCGCAGGCGCCGGCCGCGACCCGGGACGTGCCGCTGGTGCACCAAGCGGCTGGTCGCGCATGATGCGCGTGCTGCTGGCCGAGGACCAGGCGATGGTGCGCGGCGCGCTGGCTGCGCTGCTGGCACTGGAACCCGACATCGAGGTGCTGGGCTCGGCTGCGGACGGCGAGTCGGCGTGGCGCGAACTGCAGCGGTTGAAACCCGACATCCTCATTTCCGACATCGAAATGCCCGGCCTGACCGGGCTCGAGCTGGCGCAGCGCATCCAGCGCCAGGAACTGCCGGTGAAGGTGGTGATCGTGACGACCTTCGCGCGTTCCGGCTACCTTCGCCGGGCGCTGGACGCCGGCGTGTCCGGTTACCTGCTGAAGGATGCGCCGGCCGAGAAGCTCGCGGATTCGCTGCGGATGGTGCATCGCGGCGGCCGCGCGATCGATCCGGAACTCGCGCTCGAAGCCTGGACCGAATCCGATCCGCTGAACGACCGCGAACGCCAGGTGCTGCGCCTCGCCGGCGAGGGCAAGAGCGCGGGCGAGATCGCGCAGATGTTCAATCTCTCGCACGGCACGGTGCGCAATTACCTCTCCGAGGCGATCGGCAAGCTGGGCGTCGGCAACCGAATCGAGGCCTACCGCCTCGCCCGCCAGAAAGGCTGGCTGTAGGAGCGGCCCGCGGCCGCGACCGGCGCGCCGCCTGTTGTGGGAGCGGCCCATGGTCGCGACCCGTGTGTTTCCGACCGGGCAAGCAGTGCCCGCCGTACCTCCCTGCACGTCGCCACAGACGCGCTGGCCGGCCGGCGGGCTACCATTGCCTATTTCCCTGTTACCGGTCCCGATCCTACATCCCGGCCTTGAAGAAATCCGACTTCCACTACGACCTGCCGGTCGAATTGATCGCGCAGCAGCCGCTGCCCGAGCGCAGCGCCAGCCGGCTGCTGCTGGTCGATGCGCCCCAACGCGCGCTGGGCGACCGTAGTTTCAACGACCTGCCGCAACTGCTGCAGCCGGGCGACCTGCTGGTGTTCAACGACACGCGGGTGCTGCCTGCGCGGCTGTTCGGCCACAAGCAGAGCGGCGGCGCGGTCGAGATCATGCTCGAGCGCATCATCGGCTCGCACACCGCGCTCGCGATGCTGGGCGTCAGCAAGAAGCCGCGTGAGGGCGACATCCTTGAACTGGACGACGGCACGCCGGTGCGGGTGCTCGGCCGCGAGGGCCAGTTCTTCGACTTGCGGTTCGAATGCGTCGAGCCACTGGAAAAGCTGCTGCTCCGGATCGGCCACATGCCGCTGCCGCCCTACATCGCGCGGCCAGACGATGCCCGCGACAGCGAGCGCTACCAGACCGTCTACGCGCGCCGGCCGGGCGCGGTCGCGGCGCCAACCGCGGGACTGCACTTCGACGCGGCATTGCTGGACACGCTGCGCGCGCGCGGCGTGCAGTTCGGCTACATCACGCTGCATGTCGGCGCGGGGACCTTCCAGCCGGTCCGCAGCGAGAACATCGAAGACCACGAGATGCATCGCGAGTGGTTGAACGTGGGCGCCGAACTGGTCGAGAAGATCCATCGCACGCGTGCGAACGGCAGGCGCGTGATCGCGGTCGGCACCACGGTGGTGCGCGCCCTGGAAGCCGCGCGCGGCGACCACGGCGAGGTCGAGCCCTTCGCGGGCGAGACGCGGATCTTCATCTTTCCGGGCTACCGCATCGCGAGCATCGATGGCCTCATCACCAACTTCCACCTGCCCGAGTCGACCCTGTTGATGCTGGTGTCGGCGTTTGCAGGGCGCGATTTCGTGTTGTCGGCGTACCGCCACGCGGTCGAGCAACGCTACCGGTTCTATTCCTACGGGGATGCGATGCTGGTGTGGCCGGAGAGCAGGGAGTCGGGACTCGGGACTCGGGACCCGGGCGCGCAATGATTTGTTGTGGCCGTCATTCCGGACGCGACGCAGTCGCGATCCGGGATCTGCTCCGTGTGTTGCGTAAGCAGGGCAAGGCAGGTTCCGGGTTCCGGCTTCGCCGGCCCCGGAATGACGATGGGGTTTGTTAGCCTTCCCGAGTCCGAGTCCGAGTCCGAGTCCGAGTCCGAGTCCCGAGTCCCGAGTCTGCGTCCCGAAAAATCATGCACTTCGAGCTTCTCGCCACCGATGGAAACGCACGCCGAGGTCGCATCTCGCTGCCTCGCGGCTCCGTGGAGACGCCGGCGTTCATGCCGGTCGGCACCTACGGGTCGGTCAAGGCCATGACGCCGCGCGCCCTCCGGGACGTGGGCGCGCAAATCATCCTCGGCAACACCTTCCACCTGTGGCTCCGGCCCGGGCGCGAGGTAATCGGCGAATTCGGTGGGCTGCACAGCTTCATCGGATGGGGGGCGCCGATCCTCACCGACTCCGGGGGCTTCCAGGTGTTCTCCCTGGCCGAGCGCCGCAAGCTCACGGAAGAGGGGGTCACGTTTGCCTCGCCGGTGGATGGTTCGCGCGTATTCCTTTCGCCCGAGGAGTCGATGCGGATCCAGACGGTGCTCGACTCGGACATCGTGATGGCGTTCGACGAATGCACGCCGTACACGGTCGACGGCCAGCCCGTGGACGCCGGCATGGTGCGCGATTCAATGGAGCTCAGCTTGCGCTGGGCGGCGCGTTCGCGGCGGGCATTCGACGAACTCGGCAACGGCAACGCATTGTTCGGGATCGTGCAGGGCGGCGTGCACGGCGACTTGCGCGCGCGCTCTGCCGAAGGCCTGCTGGAAATCGGCTTCGACGGTTACGCGCTGGGCGGGCTCGCCGTGGGCGAACCGGAAGCCGAGCGCGACGCGACCCTCGAAGCCACGTTGCCGCGCCTGCCGGACGACAAGCCGCGTTACCTCATGGGCGTCGGGCGGCCGGAGGATATCGTGGAAGCCGTCCGTCGCGGCATCGACATGTTCGACTGCGTGATGCCGACCCGTCACGCCCGCAACGGATTCCTGTTCACCCGCGAGGGCACCTTGCGCATTCGCAACGCACGGTTCGCGAAGGACACCCGCCCGATCGAGGAAGGCTGTACCTGTTACGCCTGCGCGAACGGATTCTCGCGCGCCTACCTGCGGCACCTCGATCGTTGCGGCGAGATGCTCGGTTCGCAGCTCGCCACGATCCACAACCTGCATCATTACCTGACGCTGATGCGCGAGTTGCGTGAAGCGATAGAAGCGGAGTCGCTGGATCGCTATGTGGCGGAGTTCTACGCGCGGCGTGGAGGGCATGGACAACCCATCCCCACCCAACGTTGCTAAGCTCGCGCGTCCTGCGCTCGCCAAGCAACCCGGCCCTCGGCATCCTGCCTCGCGCGCTCATCGACGCACGAACCTGCGGTTCGCAAGCGCGTCGATTCGCCCCCTTGAAGGGGAGGGCTTGAAAGCTTTGCGCTGGTCTCCTTCCCCTTCAAGGGGAAGGGCGGGATGGGGATGGGGATGGGTTTTCAGCCGCGCCCGGCAAGGTCGAAGTCGATGATCCGATCGAGCCCGTGCGCGCAGAAGCGTCGCAACGCCGCGGCGGACGAGGGGTCATTTTGCTCGCGTTGCACCCACGCGGCGTGGCGCGCCAGCAGCGCGGCCGCCAGGGCCCGCGCACAGGTGGTGCCCAGCCGCAGTGCGCCGGCTTGCAGGGCATCGGTATCGCGTGCGTGGTCCCGCAGCCAGGTATCGGCATGCCGGATCGCGCCGTGGATCGCTTCGGCGTCGCGATCGGACACCGCGCCATCGGCGGCTTCCGTCCAGCGGTCGACCGCGCCGACGAGCGGCTCGATGCCGAGCTTGTCCAGGGCCCGCAGGAAATCCAGCGCCTGTATGTTGCTCGCGCCTTCCCAGATCGGGAACACCTGCGCATCGCGCAGCAGCAGCGGGATACCGCTGTCTTCCAGGTAACCGATACCGCCGACCGCCTCCACGGTTTCCGACGCGATGCGCACGCCGAGCTTGCAGATCCAGAGTTTCGCGAGGGGCGTCAGCAACCGCTGCAGCGCCGCGTCGCGCTCGTCGCCTTCGCCCGCTTCGACGCGGCCCAGCAGCAATGCAACCTCCATCGCGAGGCCGAAGGCCGCCTCGAACTCGGCCTGCCAGCCGGCGAGTGCATCGGCGAACAGCGGTTGCCCGCGCAGGCTGTCGCCGAACGCGTGGCGCCGGTCCGCGTAGTCGCGGACCAGCACGAGGCAGCGTTGCATCGTGGACAGCGAACCGAAGGCGTTCCACAGCCGGGTGACCTGCAGCACCGGCGCGATCGCGCGTACGCCGTTCGCGGTGTCGCCAACCAGCTCCGCGCGCGTGTCCTGCAGGTGGATCTCGGCGGTCGGAAGTTCACGGGTGCCTAGCTTGTCCTTGAGACGGTCGATGGAGATGCCGTTCCAGCTTCCGTCAGGGTTGCGGGTCTCGATGCAGAACAGCGCGAGCCCGTCCGCCCCGTCCGGATTTCCGGCAGGCCGCGCCAGCGCCAGCGCGACTTCGGCGTTGATTGCGGAGGTGAACCATTTGCGACCGCTGAGCCGCCAGGTGCCGTCGGCTTCGCGGCGCGCCACGGTCTCGCTGGCCCCGACGTCGGAGCCGCCGGTGTTTTCGGTCATCCACTGGCCGCTGATCCAGAACGTCGCCGGATCGCGGCTGAGGAGGTGCGGCAATATGCGTTCGCGCAAGCCCGCGTTCGGCGCATCGCGAAGTGCGGTTGCGACGCCATCGGTCATGGCCAGCGGGCACGAATAGAACGCGCTGGCGGCGTGGTAGAGGTAGACCTTGGCGAATTGCTGGACGCGCGTGAATCCGCCGAGCGCGCGGTCGTGGCCATCCGCCACCAGTCCCTGCCGCGCGGCGATCGCGGGGCCTTCGCGCCAGGTTTCGGTCAGTTCGATGCGGTCGACCCGATTGCCCCAGACGTCCCAGTTCGTGAGCACGGGTTCGGCCGGCGTGGTTGTCGCCTGGCGCGCGTACGCATGCAAGGCGTAATCGCCGAGCGCGACGAAACTGGCTCCGGCATCGCGGCGTAGCGGCTCGGGCAAGACGCGCGCAACCCATGCGCGGAGGACGCGGTCCTCGCGCCAAGGGTGGCCGAGCTGCGGTGCGGCTTGCACGAACGACATGGCGGCTTGCTTCATGGCCGAGTGGGTCGAGCGTAACGCGCCGCGTGGGCGATGTCGAAGCCGTTGCGTGGTCGGCGACGGCTGAGCCCACCGGCTCCCGTGAGGGTTTCGCATCAAGACCACAGGACGCTTTTGACGCGGATAAACGCGGATAAATGCGGATAAAAAATGCGGATATACGTTCTTTATCCGTGGTCGTCGGATTTGGTCCGTGTCGAAAAGCCTTCGCAAAGCGATCAACTGCCCCCTGTGTCAGCGCAGGTGTCCTTGCGTCAGTTTCCGATTGCCTTGCGGCGCCGCGGTTTGCGTGCGCAGGACAGCACCAACCCGACGGTGAGGCCGATCTCGATCCACGCCAATGGCCGCGCTGCGGTCGCCGCGAAAGCTTCGGCGACACCGTGGCAGAAATACAACAGGCCGACCATGCCCGCCGCGAGCAGGGCGCGCTGCGGCTGGCGCCAGTACGCGAGTGGCAACGCCAGCGGAACCAGCGCGATCGCGAGCGCCGCAGCGACCGGCACCGTCGCGGGCGCGAACAGCCAACCATGCCAGGCGACCTGCAGCAGCGCGAGCGCCGCCCAGGCGGTGAAGCCGATCCGCTGCGCCAACCGCGCGTTCATGGCGTGGCTGCGAGCCGCCGCGCCACGTCGGCCACCCGCCGGCCCAGCGCACGCGCCAACTCGCGCTCGTCGCCGCTGATGGGATTCCCGCCGTCGACGCCGCTCACATGGCTGGCGCCATATGGCGTGCCGCCGGTACGGGTGGCGTTGAGTGCCTTTTCGGTGAAGGGAATCCCGACCACGAGCATGCCGTGGTGGAGCAGTGGCAGCAGCATCGACAGCAGCGTGGATTCCTGGCCGCCATGCATCGTGGCCGTGGAGGTGAACACCGCGCACGGCTTGCCGACCAGTGCGCCGGAAACCCATTCCGCGGGCGTCGAATCGAGGAAGTGCTTCATCGGCGCGGCCATGTTGCCGAATCGCGTCGGGCTGCCGACGATCAGTCCTGCGCACTCGTGCAGGTCCTTGAGTTCCACATAAGGTGCGCCGCCCTCCGGGACCGGTGGCAGCGCGGTTTCGGTGACCGGCGCCACGGGGGGCACCTGGCGCACCCGTGCGTGCACGTTTTCCACTTCCTCGATGCCGCGCGCGATCAGGCGCGCGAGTTGCGCGACGTGGCCGTTGCGGCTGTAGTACACGACGAGAATGTCCATCGACGATCCGGGCTTGCGGGGCGGGAGCGCATCGCCGCCGCCGAAAGTCGTCCATGGTCGCATACACCACGCGTCGAGGGTATCGGTCTCGGCGGGAACCACGCCCCGGGGGGCGCGCGGCACGGCCTGCGGTCATGCTTTCCGGCGCCGATTGCACTAGTCTCGCAGCGTGAGCTCCCTGTCTGCCAGCGCATGGCATGAACGCCGCGACCGCCTGCGGGCGTTCGGGCATTTTCTCTGGCGGCGCTTCCGCGACGACAACTGTTTCGAGACCGCCGGCGCGCTGTCCTACACGACCTTGTTCGCGATCGTGCCGCTGTTGTCCGCTGTGCTGGCCATGTTGTCGCTGTTCCCCGCATTCGCGTCCCTGCGGGACACCTTGTCGAACTTCATTTTCCGCAGTTTCGTGCCCGGTGCCGGCGATACGATCCAGGGATACCTGCTGAAGTTCGCGGACAACGCCAGCAAACTCACTGTGGTCGGGATCATCGTCCTTCTCGTGAGCGCGCTGTTGATGATGGCGAGCATCGAGGACCGGCTGAACCGGATCTGGCGGGTTCCGGCCCGCCGCAAGGGAGGGTCGCGTTTCCTCATGTACTGGGCGGCGTTGACGCTCGGACCGGTGCTGATCGTGCTGGCGGTCGCCGCGAGTTCATGGGTGTTTGCCCAGCCGTTCCTCGCGGGCGCCAGCCAGCCCGGCGTGTTGGGCTTGAGCGTGATCAAGCTGCTGCCGTTTGCCAGCACCTGGGCCGGCCTGGCACTGATGTACGCGCTGGTTCCCAATCGCCGGGTCCGCAAGCGCGATGCTCTCGCCGGCGCACTCGCCGCCGCAATGCTGTTCGAACTGGCCCGCTTCGTATTCACCTGGTACGTCAGCAGCATCGCGAACTACAACCAGGTCTATGGCGCGCTGGCAGCGATCCCGATCTTCCTGATCTGGGTGTTCGTGTCGTGGGTCATCGTGCTGCTGGGCGCCACGCTGACCGCTGCCCTGACCGCGTTCGAGTACCGGACCGAGGACGAACTGCTGCCCGAGGGTTGCGAGTTCGTGGGCCTGCTGCGCGTGCTGCACCGGTTCGCGGCCGCGCAGCGAAACGGGCGCGGCTTGCGCGAAGCCATGCTCCTCGAATGCGAAACCTTCCTGACGGCGGACCTGCTGCAGCGCTACCTCACGGACCTGCGCGAGGCGTGCCTTATCCAGCGTGACGAGGCGGGGGCCTGGGTGCTGGGCCGCGACCTCAACAGCGTGCACCTCGGCGACCTGTTCCGGATCGGTGGCTACCGCCTTCCGACCGACGCACTGTCGTTGCAGGCGGCGGCCGGCGGGCTGGCACCCGAGGCCGTCGACGTGCTGCTGCGTGCCGTGACTGCCGAGCGGGCGAACCTCGCCCATCCCCTCAGGTCATTGTTCACGGCACCCAAGGGGGCTGTCGAAGGAGAGCCATCGTGATGTTTTCCAACTTCCGTGCCGCATGCGTGGCCGTAGTCCTGGTACTGGCGTCCGGCGCTGCGGCTGCGGCGGCGCCCGCGAGCGCTGCGCCCCCACGGCTCGTCGTGAAGACCCTGGGCGGCAGGACCTTCGACCTTGCCAGCGAGCGCGGCCAATGGGTGATCGTCAACTTCTGGGCGACCTGGTGTTCGCCGTGCATCGCCGAGATGCCGGCGATCTCGAAATACGTCACGACCCACAAGGACGTCACCGCGATCGGCCTCGCCTGGGACCAGAGCCCGCGCGGCGATATCGTCAAGTTCGCCAAAGAGCACCCGGTCGACTACCCGCTCGCCGTGCTCGACCCCGACCATCCGCCGCAGGGCTTTCCGGCACCCGCGGCGCTCCCCACCACGTATCTGATCGCGCCCGACGGAACCGTCGCGAAGGAGTTCCTGGGGCCCATCACCGTGAAATCGCTGGATGCCGCCATCGCCGCGAAGGGATCCTGAGAACATGGCTTGCGCGCGATTCCTGGTGGCGGGCAGGGTGCAGGGCGTGTTCTTCCGCGCATCCACCCGCGAGCAGGCGCTACGGCTGGGGCTTTCCGGCTACGCGAAGAACCTGGCCGACGGGCGGGTGGAAGTCATGGCGTCGGGCAGCGGCGCGGCACTGGCCGAACTCGAAGAGTGGTTGCGCGAAGGGCCGCCCGGCGCGCGCGTCGCCTCGGTCGAGCGCGAGGCGATGCCCGAGCAAATCTTGCGCGGATTCCAAACGAAATGATGACCGGCGGGGCCCCGAATCAATGTAGGAGCGCGCCATGCGCGCGACCCGGGCAACAAGGTCGCGGCCCTGCGCCACTCGTGCAATAGAAGCCCAAGGCAGCTTCAGCTCTCGCCCAGTCGCGGAATTAGCCCCGCGAGGTTGCAGGGTCTTGTGCGGGCGTCGAGCTGCGCGCGCAGCAGTTTGTCCCAGGCGGTTCGGCAGGCCGAGGTCGAACCCGGTAGCGCGAACACGAAGGTCTGGTTGGACAGGCCGGCGAACGCGCGCGACTGCAGGCTGGATGTGCCGATCTCCTCGAAGCTCACGGCACGGAACAGCTCGCCGAAGCCCGGCATCTCCTTGTCCAGCAGCGGCAGCACCGCTTCGGGCGTCGAATCGCGGCCGGTGAAACCGGTGCCGCCAGTGATAAGCACGCCGTGCACGTCCGCGTCCGCGATCCACGCGGCGACCTGCGCCCGGATCGCGTAGCGATCATCGCGCAGCAACTGGCGTGCGTGCAGATGGTGTCCGGCTTCGGCCAGCGCATCCGCGAGGAACTGGCCGGAACTGTCGTTCTCCAGCGTGCGCGAGTCCGAGACGGTCAGCACCGCTATCTTCAACGGAACGAGTTCGTTCTTGGCGCTCATCGGCTCAGCTTACCGCGCGCCGCGCTCCCGCGGCACGATCGGCCCCGGCGCTTCTCCCCTGGCGTGCTGCTCATGCATTTCACGCAGCAGCGCCGCGAAGTCATTCGCGTACGCGCGCATGTCGAACAGACCCGACGCTTCCCGCTGCTCCGCGAGACGATCGCGGAGGGCGGCCAGCACCGGGCGATCGTTGCCCAGGCGGGCGGCCGTGGCGACGAATGCATCGTCGTCGGCTGCGATGAGTTCCGGCATGCCGAGATGGTGGTCGAGGCTGCCGGCGACCCGCGACGCGAACGTTCCGCCCGGGCGCGTCAGGACCGGGCAGCCGGCCCAGATCGCATCCGATGCGGTGGTGTGCGCGTTGTAGGGGTTGGTGTCGAGGAACAGGTCGGCCAGGCGGTAGCGCGCGAGGTGTTGCAGGTGCGGAAGCCCGGGCGAGAACACCAGCCGACCCGGACCGATGCCGTGGGTGCGCGCCGCTTCGCGCAGCCGCTCGTCGGCGTCGCGGCCTGCGCCGAGCAGCCACAGCACGCTGCCGGGCACCTCGCGCAGCGCCCGGCACATGCGTGCGAAACTCGCCGCGTTCAATTTCCACGCGTTGTTGAAGCTCGCGAATACCACGGCGTCGTCGGGCAATCCGAACGTGGCACGCGGCGGCGGATGGGAGACCTGGCGGTTAGGGTCGGACGGCTGGTAACAGCGCGGCAGGTACGCGATGGCTTCCGAGTAGAAGCGGCGCGCGGATTCCGGAACCAGGAACCGGTCGGCGATGAGGTAGTCGATGAAGGGCGCGCCGGAGGTTCCGGGATACGCCAGCCAGTTCGCCTGCACCGGCGCGGGCCGCAACGCGAACACACC
>DASSNH010000141.1:0-10952 GCA_035701405.1 Rhodanobacteraceae bacterium | reverse complement strand
GACAGGCGCACCTTTTCCTGCCCCACCGGCAGGTCGGTGCGGGCGAAGATCCACGACGATTTGGAATAGGCGACCTGCTGCTCGGGATACACGCTGCGGTGGCCGATGATGAGGTAGGCGGCGACGCAGGCGCCCGCGACGTAGAGCGTCGAGTCGGAGCCGAACAGTTCCACGCCCATCAGCACCGCCGCGATCGGCGCGTTCGAAGCCGAAGCCACTACCGCGACCAGCCCGACCGCCGCACCCAGCGCCGCCTTCATGCCCAGCAGGTGCGCGAACGCGCCGCCGGTGACGGCACCAATCACGAACTGCGGGGTCACGATGCCGCCGTAGAAGCCCGATCCCAGCGTGATCGCGACCAGCAGCGCCTTCCAGAAAAAGCCGAGGTACGGCATCGGCGCGCCATGCAGCGCGTCGTCCATCAGCGGCAGGCTCAGGCCGAGATACCGCGTCGGGATCGCCAGGATCAGGATCGCCAGCAGCACGCCGCCGAGCAACGGCAGCAACGGCGGCCACAGGGCGTAGCGTGCGCGCAGCCAGCCGGCGGCGTGCCGCATCAAATGGATGAGCTCCACGAAAATCCACGCGACCGCGCCACACAGGATGCCGATCACCACCGTCTTGAGGAACAGCAGTTCGGTAAAGTCCCCGACGAAGGCAATGTGGTAAACGGGATACGGCACGCCGAGCCAGCGCGACACCTCGAACGCGGTCACGCCGGCGACGATGCCCGGGAACAGGAAGTCGTGGCGGATACGCCCGATAGCCAGCACTTCGACGCCGTAGATCGCGCCGGCGATTGGCGTGCCGAACACGCTCGCGAAGCCTGCGCTCACCCCGCACGCCAGCAGGCGCTTGCGCATCTCCGGATTGAGGTGCAGCACCCGACCGATGCCGGCCGCGAGACTCGCGCCGATGTGCGAGCACGGTCCTTCCTTGCCGGCCGAGCCGCCGCAACCCAGGGTGACCAGGGCTGCCAACGGCTTGATCCACAGCGTGCGGAACGGCATCTTGCCCTGTTGCTCGTTGACCGCGACGATCGGGTTGTCCTTGAACCCGCTGCGGCTCAGCCGGTAGCCGTAGTGCAACAGCAGGCCGTTGGCGATGCCGCCGATCGGCAGCAGCGTCATCTGCAGCCACAAGGGCGCCGCGTACGCGCGGCCGGCGGTGGCGAACAGGACGCGCAGGAAGATGGTGCAGCCGACGCCGATCACGGCGCCGGTGAACATCGAGAGGACCAGCCACTGGACGACGGTCGCCAGCATCACCAGCGGTTCGGCTAGCTGGAAGCGTCGCATGGACTGGCTCACGATCCCCGTGATGAGCAAACCGGGAGTATATCGGTCACAAGCTCCCGCCCCGTTGGGCGGTTGACAGCCATTGCGCATTCGCTAGACTGATCGGCTCTTTGCGCGGCGATGAGGCGCGCTCGGCGGTCGACGCACGGCTGCGTGGGCCGGAGTCATCGCCGGTACAATTGCCTTCTTGGCTAGGTAGCTCAGCCGGTCAGAGCGCGGCACTCATAATGCTGAGGTCGGCGGTTCGATCCCGCCCCTAGCCACCATCTGCAACGCACGAGCCCATGGTGCCGCCATGGGCTTTTTTGCCGTTCGAAGCGCGCCGCCGCGTCTGTCACCGGCTCAGGCGCGGCCGCCCGACGAGTTCAGGTGCTGCAAGCCGTTCTCCCCGGTAGGCGCTGACCTCGCCGAAGCGGCGCCCGGCCTGCCAATCGTCTCGCGCTTCGCTGATCTCCTCCGCGGTGCGCGCGACGAAATTCCACCAGATCATGATGGCTTCCCCGAACGGCGCGCCGCCGATCAGGATGCCACGCGCGGGGGCGCGGCTCTCGAGTTCCAGACCGTCGCGATGGGTGCCGAGGTAGTGCAATGCGCCCGGGGCGAGCCGCACGCCATCCACCCGTAGCTCGCCTTCGATGACGACCAAGGCGTGCTCCCAGGAGGCTTCGAGTGGCACGCGCAGCGTGGCGCTGCCGCCGGTGCGGATTTCCGCGCCCACCATGGGTGAGAACGCCCGGCCGGCGGACCGAACGCCGGCGAGTTCGCCCATGAACACCTGGACCTGCCCGCCGCCCGGCTCCAGCACCGGCAAGGCACGATAATGATCGAATGCGGGTTCGCCCCCGCGCTCGGGTTCCGGCAGCGCCACCCACAATTGCACGCCGTGCAGCTTGCCGGAATTCCGCGGAGGCGTTTCTTCCGCATGCGCGATGCCGCGCCCTGCGGTCATGAGGTTCAGCTCGCCCGGCCGGGCCATGGCCTCGAAGCCGAGGCTGTCGTTGTGCAGCACCTCGCCCGAGAACAACCACGACACCGTTTGCAGGCCGATGTGCGGATGCGGCGCGACATCCATGGCCTTGCGGCCGGCAAACGACAGGGGCCCGTAGGAATCGAAGAAGCACCACGGCCCGACCAGCCGGTGCTGGCGCAACGGCAGCGCCCGCACCACGGAGAGGCCGCCGCCGAGATCCGCCGTGCGCGCCGGCCAGCTCTCGATCTCGGGACGTCGTGCGGCTTCCGCTTCGCAGCGCTCGGGTTCCGGCAATGGCAGCAGGTTGCTCATGGCGCTGCACCCATCCGTTGCAGAAAAAGCCGTGCGTCCGGGGACGATCTCGACGCCGGCCGCTCCATTATGGCGCGCGCGCACGACAGCGCCGCTGAAGCACACCATCAGTTGCCTCACCACCCCGCACGGCAGAAGGGCCGCCCGGGGCGGCCCTTCTCGATGCGCCGTCCCGGGCGTCCCGTTCAAGCGCCAGGAGGCACCGTCCGAAGCGTGACGTTGTCGATGCCGAGCGTCCAGCTTCCGAGGCCGATGTAGGCGTACCCGGGTTTGTAGTAGCCGACGGATGTGAGGTCGATGCGCTTGAGGAATTGCGACCATTCCGCGTCGGTGCCGGGCGTGCCGTCGCCGCGCGTGAACACCCAGCCCGGCGGAATCGTCGCGGAATCGGCGTTCACCGGAAAGGCGTAGTTCTGCCAGCCCGCGGGCGGTTCCGAACCCAGCGGAATCGTGTATGTCGCCTCGTAGTTGACGCCGAACCCGCTGTCGTCCATTTGCAGCAACTCGAGCGTGACCGCGCGGTCCGGACCCCAGCCGCCTGCCTGGATGATGTCCATGTCGATGCTGAACGTGGTGACCCCGGCATCGGCCCAGTCGCCGGTGAAGACACTGTCGACCTTCCAGGTGTCGTTGTAGCCGGGCTGGTAGCGCGGCGATGCCGACCCCCACGTCGGAATATGGGTGGAAAAGCCGCCCTGCTCGAGGAACGCGCCGGGGTTGCCGCCGGACGATTCGATCACCCGCGGGGTGCTGTTGCTGACGAGCCATTGACCAGTGTCGGTGCCATCGTCGTAGTTCTCGACGAAGACGTTCGGCAGCGGCACCTTGCTGAGGTCCAGGCTGCCCCGGCCGGAAGCCCAGTCCCAGCCGCGCCGGGTGACATAACCGCGATTGTTGCCGCTCCGGATGTCGTGGAAGTACGACGCCGGCATCGCGTAGAGCTGCTGTCCGGCCGGCGTCATCGGATCGACCGCGCCGTTCGCGAGCAGCCTGGCCCAGGCGCCCGCGAACAAGGGGGCGGCGAGACTGGTGCCGCCGACCTGCAGCATGCCGCCGGCGTTGTAGATGATGGCGCCGGAACTCGGATTGGCGTCGAAGGCCACGTCCGGTCCGCGCATGCCCGCGTGGGGACCGTAGGTCAGTGGGGCCTGCCATGCTGGGGCCTGCTCGAATGAACTCGGGCTGCCGCCGGAACCGATCCACTCGTTTTCCCTTTCCCAGGTCGTGCTCGACGCCCTCAACGTGGTCCCCGCCACCGCGATGACGTAGGGAGAACTCGCGGGGAAGCTGGCGGAGTCGGATTGGCCGTCACCGCATTCGTCGGCGCCCGAATCGCCGGTGGCCACCGCGAACGTCTGCCCCTGGGCCTGCGCAATCTGGAACAGCGCGTCGTACGCCTGCGCGGAACCGTCTCCGCCCTGGTTGACGTCCTGGTAGCGCTCGCACTCGCCGAACGATGCGTTGATCACCGACGCCAGCGGCTCGCCCTGGGTGGGCGTCACGATTTCGTTCAGCGCGTTGGCCATGGAATCATTGAAGCCACCATAGGCCGCATAGAACGTCAGGCTCCTCACGCCGCCGGACATGCCGACGATGTCCTGGCTGTCGAGATCCCACTCCACGGTGCCTTGCTCGAAGTTGTTGCAGGTCGGATCGGTGGTCGAGAATCCGCCGGCATCGTGTCCGTCGTAGTCGGTGCAAACGACCTGGGCGTTGACGCGCGGCAGGCCGTTGGCATCGGTGAAGGTGTCGAGATCCGCGAGCGTTTGCGCCATGCTGCCCCAGCCCCACACAGCGACATCGACGTTCGTGGCGGGTTGCAGGCCGTCCGCCCCGTAGATCGAGGCGAACTCGAGCGGGCCGTGTCCGCCGATCCCGCCGGTGGTGGCCTGCCCGCCCGCGCGCGCGAGGACGTGCGCCTTGTGCACGGTCTGGAGGCCGAGCACCGCCTGCACGGTGTCCTGCAACGCGGCCGGGATGTTTACGTTGCTGACATTGGCGAACGCTGCGCGGCCATCATGGGTGCGCACGCGCGCGAAAGACGTGCGGAATGCCTGCGCAACCTTGCCGGCGTCGGCATATCCGCTGACCAGCATCCGGTTTTCCGAAATCGCGACATTACGGAAACCCGAGCGCTTCAGGAAACCGGCCACGGCCTCCGCCTGTGATTTCGTGGGCAAATGGCTCGCCGCCAGTTGCGCCTGGCTCATGGATGCATGCGGGCGAGCGTTGAAAGCCTCGAGTTGCGACAGGTTGCGCAACTTCAGCACAAGCGTGACGCGGATGGATTGTGACAGCGGCATCGCGCCGTGCACGACATCGCCGTGGGCCAATCGTGTCGCAGGGGTGATTGCCGTGAACTGGACACGCTGGGGCGCGCCCAGCGCAACGCTTGAAATTCCCAGCGTGCCTGCAATGGCGAACGCGAGAGCCCGGAAACGCGGATGCTGACGATGGGTGGACATAAGGATCCCTCTGCAACAGGTGGAATGGCGCGTTGGCGTTGATCGCCGACGCGGACGTGCGAATTTCGCCGTTGCCGGGCGCAGCCTGGCGCCCGGCAACTTCACTTGCTTCGTCGTCTGCGACTACGGCTTACCAGCCAAACCCGACGCCGGCGCCGACGGAGCTTTCGCTCCCGCTGACCGAACCGCCGATCGTGATCGTGGCTTTCTTGCCAACGGCCCGCTGGTAGCCGACCGCGAGGGCCGACCGGCCGTGGGTGTTGCCGTAGCCGACCCCGACTCGGTTGTCCGTATCGATGCCGGAAGCGCTCGCCGCCATCTGGACCATCGCGGTGCTCATGGCCGAGGTCCGGTTGATGCGCTCGTCGGTGGCGTTGAAGCGATCGGCCGTCTGCTTCTGGAACTCGTCGAACGTGTCGCTCGTGACGTAGCCGGCGAGTGCCTGGTTGGTGTAGGCCTTCGCCTGGCTGATCGCGTTCGCCGTGGATGCATCGGTGTACGTTTGCGCCGACTGCAATGCTTCCCGCGTCTGCTGATCGGTATACGCATTGGCCGTACTGGCAACCTCCGTGGTCTGCGCGACTGCCTGCGTTGCGTCGGCCGTGGATGCGGTGCCTGCGCTGTCGGAAGCCGCTTGGACCGGCTGTTTGCTTTCCGCGGTGGCCGCGACGGTGCCGCGTACGGCCGATTCGCTAATCGCCGGACCTTGCGCTGCCGCGCCCTCGGAATCCGGCGCGGCCGCTGCGGAGCGCGACATGGCGGCCGGACTGTCCGCGACGGCGTCCTGGTTGGCGGTGGACCGCTTCGCATTGGGCGAGGATGCAATCATGGTGCTGGCCGTTTCCGCCGTTGCCGTACCCGCATCGGTCGCGTCCGGCTCCCCCTTCAGCGAAGCCATCTGCTTGTTCAGCGCATCGATCTCGTGCGACAGGTTCGAGATCGCGTCGTTGTCCGAATAGTTGTTCTGCAGATACCCGAGCGTCACCGCATCGTGGCCATCGATCGGATCGGCCACGTTGACCACGCGCCGGTAGTTGCCCACCGAGCCGACCGACACCGTGTTCATGAACGTCGCCATCGAGCCCGCGCCGATCGCCACGCTGTTGGTTGCTGTGGCCTGCGCGCCCGCGCCGAACGCAGCGGCGCTGCTGCCGCTGGCGATGGCTCCGGCGCCGAACGCAGCCGAGTTCATCCCGCTCGCCAGTGAACCCGCGCCCAACGCCGACGCATTGTTTCCGCCTGCGGAGGCGCCTGCGCCGGCCGCGGTCGCATTGATGCCGCCCGCGCTAGTGCCGCTGCCGAGCGCCGAAGCACCGAGCCCGCTCGCCACGCTGCCCATGCCGAGCGCAAGGCCGGCGTCGCCGGAAGCCGAAGCGTTCGGACCTGCCGCTACCGCATTGGTGCCGATCGCCACCGCATCGTCGCTGCCGTCGCCGGCACCGTTGGCGGTGAAGTAGGCCGCGGTGGCGCTGCCGGCTTCCGTGGCCTCGTGCAATTGCGCCACGTTCACCGCATCGGTGTCCTCGGTGCCTGCGGCCACGTGGGTGATCTGTCGATCCATCGCCGCGATCTCGTACGGGAACTGCCCGTCCGAAACCCGCGCAGGCGTCCCGACCGATACCGTGTTGGCACGATCCGCGTACGAGTTATTGCCCAGCGCCACCGCGTTCTGCGCGCCCGGCGCGACTTCCGCGCTGGCGCCGAGCGCGGTATTGGTGGCACCGGGAAAGGTGATCGCATTCCAGCCGAGCGCCACGCTCTGGTCGCCTCCGGCCGCGGAAATGCCGCCGATCGCGACCGCACCGTCGCCGCCGGTGACCGACATTTCGCCCAGGGCCACGCTGCGCGGGGTTTGCGCCTTGGCGCTGGAACCGATCGCGATGCCGAGCGTGTCGTATGCCCGCGCCATGGTGCCGAGCGCGATGCTCTCCTCGCCGCGCGCGGTACTGGCCGTGCCCAGCGCGACCGCGCCTTGCGCCGATGCTTCCGCGGTGGAACCCACGGCGGTCGTGGCGTACTCGGTGGCGTGCGCGGCGGTGCCGATCGCGGTGCTTTCCTGTCCCGTCGCCTCGGTGGACCAGGTTTCGGGCTCCCACGTCGTGCCATCGATGACGGTCATCTGGCCGCCGATGGCGACCGCGCTTTGTCCCGTGGCGGTACTGCCGGGGCCGTACGCGACGCTCCACTTCGCGCCCGCGAGGCTGTCGAAGCCGCCGGCCGTCGCGAACATGCCCAGTGCAGTCGAGTAGGCGCCGAACGCGCTGCTGTAGTCGCCGAAAGCGTTGGCGGTGTCGCCGAAGGCACTCGAGGATTCGCCCAGGGCCACCGCAAACGGGCCGACCGCGGAACTGTATCCCCCGCCGGCGACCGTGGTTTGTCCGAGTGCCAGCGAGGAGTCTCCCGCCGCAACCGCGTACGCGCCCAGCGCCGCGCTGGAGTAGCCGGCGCTGCTCGAGTAGCTGCCGATGGCAATGCCTCGGGTCGCCGAGGCATCGACGTGGGCGCGATAGCCTTCCGCGATGGAACGAAAGGCGTATGCGCTTGCGTCCATGCCGAGGGCGGTCGACTGCTCGGCCACTGCCTGCGCGGCAAAGCCGAAGGCGGAACTGCCATAGCCGCCCGCGTACGCGTGGGTCCCCGCGGCCGTACCGAAGTTCCCCGCGTTGGCCCTGAACCCCGCCGCGAGGGAATTGATGCCGTTGGCGTGCGCCGACATGCCGAGCGCGGTGCCGTATTTTCCGGTCGCCGTGGAATAGGCGCCCGCCGCCGTTGCGCCGAGGGCGGAGGCAACGCTGTGGTCCCCGAACGCGGCGGCCACCGGAGCCGTCGCGCTGGCATAGATCCCGAACGCGGAAGCATTGCCGCCGTAGCCGTTCGCGGTGCTGTGCGCACCGACAGCAGTCCCGTTGACCGTGGCGTAGGCACTGGCGCCCACCGCCGCAGCGTCGTCTCCCACGGCGCTGGCCGTGTCGCCCAGCGCGGTGGACGACTCACCGGTTGCCACCGCGAACGGACCGATCGCCGTGCCGTAGGCCCCGCTCGCCATCGCCGTGCTGCCGAGCGCCACCGAGGAATCGCCCGCCGCACTCGCATTGCTGCCGACTGCCGTGCTCGCATATCCGGACGCGGTCGAGTGGGCGCCCAAGGCGGCGCTGGAATAACCCATCGCGGCCGCATAGCTGCCGATTGCGACGGCACTGGCCGCGTCGCTGGCGACGTATGCGCCGTAGCCATCGGCGACCGACCGATCCGCGTAAGCCTTTGCATGCATGCCGAACGCCGTCGCCTGTACACCCAGCGCCTCCGCGGCATACCCGACCGCCGCACTGCCATAGCTGCCGGCGTTGGCATCGGTCCCGACCGCGGTACCGAACGTGTCGGCGTTCGCCCGGAATCCGGCCGCAAGCGCCCGCACGCCGTATGCGTTCGAGGACACCCCGAGCGCCGTACCGTATTTGCCGGTCGCACTGGCGTACGCGCCTACCGTGGTAGCGCCAAGACCCGACGCAACGGCATGGCTGCCGAGCGCGGTCGTGGCGGAATTGCTCGCGCTCGCATAGGTGCCGAACGCCGACGACGCGTTGCCCATCGCATGGCTGTGTGCGCCGCTTGCGATGTCATTGGCACCCGAGTACGCACCCGCGCCGACTGCGGTGGCATCGTCACCGACGGCGCTCGCCGACGCGCCCAGCGCCGTGGACGAGTTCCCGGAAGCTTCGGCGTCGTCGCCGAACGCGGAAGCGAACGATCCGCTGGCGTAAGCATTCGCGCCCACCGCGGTGCTGTAGTCGCCCATCGCGCCCGCCGTATCGCCGACGGCCGTGGAACTTTCACCGTCGGCGAACGCGGAGTAACCCGCCGCAACGCTCATGGCGCCGGACGCATGCGACATCGCACCGAGTGCCTGCGCGCCCTGGGCCGACGCGTAGGCATGGGCGCCCAGCGCCACGGCGTTGTAGCCATCCGCGCCGACATACGCCTGCAGCCCTGCGGCAATGGAACCCGTACCGACCGCCACGGCATAGGCGCCGAGGCCCAGCGAAACGTCGCCCGCTGCGACCGCGCGAAAACCGAATGCGCTGCTCAGCACGCCGTATCCCGCGGCGTTGCCACCAACGGCCGTGCTCGCATCACCCTGCGCCAGGGCATTCATGCCCACCGCGGAACTTTGCACGCCCTGCGCGCTGGAGCCGCCACCCAGGGTCGTACTGAAGTCGCCGAGTGCCGTGGACTCGTCGCCCAGTGCAATCGAAAAGTCGCCTTGGCTCAACGCACCCGGACCCACCGCCACCGAGTGCGAACCCAGGGCCTTGGTATGCACGAACGCGACGAAAGTATTGAACTGCCCGCCGATCGCCACGCTGGTGCTGCCACTGGCGATGGCACCGCCACCGATCGCGACCGCGCCGATGTCGGACGCATCGGCTCTTTCGCCGAGCGCCACGCTCCATTCGCCGGTCGCGGAACTTTGGTATCCGCCAGCCAGCGCACCCGGCAGTCCGGCGAACGCGTGGGAACCGAATGCCGCGGCGTAGGCGCCGTATGCGCTGGCCTGGTTGCCGACAGCGGTGGCGCCGCCACCGTACGCACTGCCCGCGGACGCATACGTTCCGATGGCGATGTTGTTGCCCATCGAAGAGTCGCCGGCGACGGTCATCGCGCCCGCGCCCAACGCAACATCGTTCGATCCTGCCGCGGTCGCGTAACGGCCCACCGCGGTCGAGTCGTCACCCAGCGCATTGGCCGTATCGCCCAATGCCACCGAGGAGTACCCCTCCGCCAGCGCGAACCGTCCAACGGCGGTTCCGTAGGCGCCGCTGGCCAGACTTGTGCTGCCCAATGCCGTGGACGAGTCGCCCGAGGCGGCGGCATTGGCCCCGATGGCGGTTCCGCCGTAGCCGCTCGCGTACGCCCCGAAGCCTTCGGCGCTGGCGTAGAGCCCGCTCGCCCGCGCCTGTACGCCGACCGCAGTGGCCGCGTAACTGGGTGCGAATGAATAGGCGCCTACTGCCGTCGCTGCCGTCCCGGTTGCGGTCGCGTATTTGCCGAGCGCGCTGCTCGCGGTGCCGCGGGCTGCCGCGTATTTGCCCAGCGCGGTGGCCTGGTCCGCCGTGGCGAACGCCCCGGCACCCACGGCGGTACTGAACGTGCCACCGGCAAAGCCTCCCACCGACGTGGCTTGGCGCCCGGTCGCTCCCGCGCCTTGGCCGATTGCCAGCGATTCGAATCCGGACGCAAGCGTCTGGCCCCCGAAAGCATTCGAGAACAGGCCGGTCGCCTGCGCGTCGTAGCCGACAGCGTTGCTGGATGTGCCGGTGGCGGCCGCATACTTGCCGATCGCGGTGCCTTCGCCGGCACTCGCGATCGCCCCGTGGCCGATCGCGATGCCGTTGACGGCGGTCGCCGCCGCGCTGGCGCCGAAGGCCGCGCTGTAGTCGCCGGAGGCGGTCGCCAGGGGCCCGGACGCCGTCGCATGCGCGCCGCTCGCCACCGCATCGTCCGAACCGTCGGCCGGGCCGTTGGCCTTGAAGTAGTGCGAGGTCGCCGCGGCTTCGCCGTCGTTGGTGGCCTCGTTCAACTGCGCCAGGTTCACCGCATCGGTGTCTGCGGTGCCCGCCGCCAGGTTGGTGACCTGGCGTTCCGCACCGGGCGCGCCCACCGAGACGCTGTCCTCGCGATCCACGACCGAACCCGCACCCAAGGCCACGCTGTTCGCGAAGCCGGCGGTGTCGGCGCCGCTGCCGAGCGCCGTGCTGCTGTTGCCCATCGCGTTCGCGCCCGTGCCGACCGCCGTGCTGGACGGGCTGCCGGCATACGCGCTGTAGCCGAAGGCGCTCGCGTTGTTGCCTTCCGCGGTGCTCGAGTCACCCACCGCCGTACTGGACTTGCTGGCCGCAAAGGCACTCC
>DASSNH010000140.1:0-3573 GCA_035701405.1 Rhodanobacteraceae bacterium | reverse complement strand
GGGCGGAACAGCAGGTGCCGGCGGCGGCCACCGAGCTGGTGCCAAAGGACGGCGGCGCGTGTGGCTGCCAGCAGCAGCGCCCGCACGCGCTGGGCCTGCGCCGGCTGCTGCAGGTACAACGGGTTGCCGACCACCGTGATGCGCGGCTTCAAATTGGACAGGTGGGCGCTGTAGATGTCGGCGAGACGCGCCAGGATCGTGGGATGCGTCACCGGGAAATGCTGCAACTGGCGCTGCATGCCTTCCAGCGCTTCGCCGAGGCGCCGGTTGACCTCCGCGTTGCGGGACAGGCTGCGCTCCAGTTTGAGGACGTTGACCAGCATGTGGAACAGCGGCAGGTCGCGGTCGCCGCCCTCGACCTGCTCGATCAGGACCCGCAGCCCGCGGCGGACTCCTGCGTTCCCGCCGAATACGTCTGCCGCGCTGTCGGATTCCAGCTTGAATACGCTCGCGAGGCTCGCTTCCATCGCCTCGCCGTCGCACTCGCCGGCGCGCGCGAGGTCGCGGACCAGGGACACGGCCTGGAACACCCCCGCCAGCGCGAGCACGCGGGTCTCCTTCATGGCCGCGCCCCAATCGCCGGCGCATCCGTTGCGTCGATGACGGCGCCGCCCAGGCATTCCTCGCCGCGGTAGAACACCACCGACTGGCCCGGCGCGATGGCGCGTTGCCGCCCTTCGAACGTGACGCTGCACCGGTCACCCTCGACCGTCACGCGGCACGCCTGGGGAGGCTGGCGGTAGCGCGTCATCGCCACGCATTCGAAATCGGCAGATGGCGCAGCACCGGCAATCCAGTGCGTACCCGACGCGGAGATCGAACGCGACTGCAGCCAGGTGCTGTCATGGCCCTGGTCCACGTACACGACGTTCACCCCGACGTCGGTGCCGACCACGTACCAGGCCTCGCCGCTGCCGCCCGCGCGTCCGCCGATGTGCAGGCCGGAGCGTTGCCCGGGGGTATAGAACATCGCGCCGGCGTGTTCGCCGACGACGTTGCCGTCCGGCGTGCGCAGTTCGCCCGGCTGCGCCGGGATGTAATTCGAGAGGAAGCTCCGGAAATTCCGCTCGCCGATGAAGCAGATACCGGTGGAGTCCTTTTTCGCGGCCACCGGCAAGCTCGCTTCGTCGGCCAACCGCCGCACCTCGACTTTCCGAAGGCCACCCAAGGGGAACAACGTCGCGGCGAGCTGCTCCTGGTCCAGTGCATGCAGGAAATAGGTCTGGTCCTTGCCGGCATCGGCCGCGCGCAACAGCTTCCATTGGCCATCCGCATGCGCAACGCGGGCGTAATGGCCGGTCGCGATCTTTTCCGCACCGGCTGCGCGGGCGGCGGCGAGGAAACTGCCGAACTTGATTTCGCGGTTGCACAGCACGTCCGGATTGGGCGTCCTGCCTGCGCGGTATTCGTCCAGGAAATGCGCGAACACGCGCTCGCGGTATTCCGCGGCGAAATTGGTGTCCCGGAACGGAATGCCGAGCTTCGCACACACGGCCAGCGCGTCCTTGCGATCGGCATCGGCCCGGCAATCGGATCCCGGATCATCGTCGTCCTCCCAGTTCTGCATGAACAGGCCGGATACTTCGTGCCCGTCGCGCTGCAGGAGCAGCGCAGCCACCGATGAATCGACCCCGCCGGACATGCCGACCACCACGCGCATCGTCACGCTCCGCGCGCGGGCAGCAGCGAGCGCAGGGTGCCCAGCGGCAGGCGCTGGCCGGCCAGCCAATCGTCGAGGGTGGTCAGCACCAGCGGGCTGCGCAGCCGCGCACGGGCGTCCGCGATTTCGCCGTAGCTCATCCACAGCGCACGCGTGATCCCGCGATCGAGTGCGCGTTCGGGGTGGTGCCTGACCGGCCGTCCGGCAAAGGCGAACCGCACGATGTGGTGCTTGTGAACCGGACTGTGCCACTGCTGCACCCCGATGAAGCTGTCGAGCGCGATTTCCCAGCCGGTCTCCTCCAGGGTCTCCCGGCACGCGGCGGCCTGGAGGGCTTCGTCTTCCTCGAGGTGCCCGGCCGGCTGGTTGAAACGCAGTTCGCCGTGGATGTCTTCCTCGACCATCAGGAAACGGTCCCCCTCGGCGACCACGCAGGCCACTGTGACGTGCGGGCACCAGATCCCGGCCGGCTCCGGGGTTGCGGCGAATTCGTCCATACGCTCCATGTCGCGTGGCACTGGAAATTGCACCATTTTGCCATTATCTGGTGTGACGTTCTGCCATTCCCTGCGGGCGGCCACGGCATATACTCGGGTCGGGCGGCACGATTCCGGCACACCAGGCCTACGACTTCCTTTTCGATGACTCCAGGCAAGACCAACGACAACGAAACCGAACGCGAGCAGGGGGTGGTGGTCGAGACCAGTCGTCCCGAGGCGGCAAGGCCGCCGCTCTACCAGGTCGTGCTGCTCAACGACGACTACACCCCGATGGAGTTCGTGGTGGCGGTGCTCGAAACGTTTTTCAACATGGCGCGTGAAAGGGCGACCCAGGTGATGCTCCACGTGCACACCCGCGGCAAGGGCGTTTGTGGGGTGTTCAGCCGTGAAGTTGCAGAAAGCAAGGTAACGCAGGTGAACGAATACTCCCGCATCCATCAGCACCCGTTGCTTTGCACGATGGAAAAGTTGTAACCGCCCCCATATCGGGCCTAGATAAAGAGATCCCGGAGACCGAGAAGCATGTTCAGCAAGGACCTCGAATTCACCATCGGCCAGTGCTACAAGGAGGCCCGCGAGCAGCGTCACGAATTCATGACGGTGGAGCACCTGTTGCTCGCGTTGCTGGCCAACCCGACCGCGGCAGCGGTCCTGCGCGGCTGTGGTGCCGACCTGGACAAGCTCGCCAAGGACCTTCGCTCCATCATCACGGAAACCGTCCCGGTGCTGCCGAACGGCGACGAGCGCGACACCCAGCCGACGCTCGGCTTTCAGCGGGTGTTGCAACGGGCGGTTTATCATGTGCAGTCTTCCGGACGGAAGGAAGTCACCGGCGCCAACGTGCTGGTGGCGATTTTCGGGGAAAAGGATTCACACGCCGTCTACTTCCTGCACCAGCAGGAGGTCGAGCGCCTCGACGTCGTCAATTACGTATCGCACGGCATCGCCAAGATCGGCCACGACTCTTCGGACGCCCCCGCGACGGGCGAGGCCGGTGCCGACGTCGAGCCCGAGGGCAAGGACAAGGACAATGCGCTGGTCGAGTACGCGACCAACCTCAACGAGCGCGCCCGCCAGGGCCGCATCGACCCGCTGATCGGCCGCGAGGAAGAGATCGAGCGCACCGTCCAGGTGTTGTGCCGCCGGCGCAAGAACAATCCGCTGTATGTCGGGGAATCCGGCGTGGGCAAGACGGCGCTCGCCGAAGGCCTGGCGCTGCGCATCATCGAGGGCAAGGTGCCCGCGGTGCTGGAGGACGCCACCGTTTGGGCCCTCGACCTCGGCGCGCTGGTCGCGGGCACCAAGTACCGCGGCGATTTCGAGAAGCGCCTGAAGGCCGTGATCGCCCAGCTCAAGAAGGATCCCAACGCGATCCTGTTCGTGGACGAAATCCACACCATCATCGGTGCGGGT
>DASSNH010000139.1:0-34573 GCA_035701405.1 Rhodanobacteraceae bacterium | reverse complement strand
TCCCGAACCCGATCCCCGCTTTCCGATTCCCGACTTCCGGCTTCCACATGACTCTCGGCATCCTCATCGCCGTGGTGGTGATCGCGTTGGTGTTCACCTACATCAACGGTTTCCACGACACCGCCAATTCGATCGCGACGGTGGTCGCGACCAAGGTGCTGTCGCCAGGGCAGGCGGTGCTGCTGGCGGCAACCACCAACCTTGCGGGCGCGCTGTTGGGTTCGGCGGTGGCGATCACCATCGCATCGGGGTTGATCGACGCCGGGGTATTGCAGGTCGGCGCCGAGGTGCTGATCTGCGCCCTGCTGGGGGCGACGATCTGGAACCTGATCACCTGGTGGCTGGGGCTGCCGTCGTCGTCGTCGCACGCGCTGATCGGCGGCTTGTGCGGCGCGGCCTTCGCGGCTTCCGGCGGCAACATCCGCGCCATCATCTGGGCGAGCGATCCCTCGGCCTGGTGGCGCGGCGACGGGGTGTTTCCCAAGGTGATCGTGCCGATGGTGGTTTCCCCGATCGGCGGCTTCGTGCTGGGGATCGTGGTGATGGGACTGCTGCTGGCGCTGTTCGCGTGGTTCTGCAACCGCACCGGATTCCTGCGCCGGCTCGGGCGCACGCCGTTCGTGAATTTCTTCTTCGGCAAGGCGCAGCTGTTCTCGGCGGCGGCGATGGGGATATCGCATGGGCTGAACGATGCGCAGAAGTCGATGGGCATCATCGCCCTGGCGCTCGCGAGCGCCACCGCCGCGCACAACTTCGATCACCTGCCGTCGTGGCTGCACTTCCTGCGCGTGTCCGACGTGGGTGGCCAGTTTTCGATTCCGGTGTGGGTAAAGGTGCTGTGCGCGCTGGTGATGGCCGCCGGGACCGCGGGTGGTGGCTGGCGGATCATCAAGACCCTCGGCCACAAGATGGTGAAGCTGCACCCGATCAACGGCTTTGCCGCGGAGACCAGCGCTGCCGCCGTCATCATCGCCGCGTCGGTATTCGGGCTGCCGGTATCGACGACCCACGTGGTGTCGTCGGCGATCATGGGCGTCGGGGCCTCCAAGCGCTTCAATGCGGTGCGCTGGACGGTGGTCGAGCGGATGGTGTGGTCCTGGATCCTCACCCTGCCGATCAGCGCTATCGTGGCGTGGGGGCTGGTGGAAATCTCGAGGCCGCTCTGGGCGTAGGCTGGAATTGTCGGGACCGCGCTGCCGATAGCCGCGCCGGCGGCGAGCAAGGGTCAGCGTCTCTGCCACGATCGCGCGATACACTGCGGATGTGGCAACTCCACCGCCCCACGACGAGAAGGCAACCCGCGACAACAAGCTGGTCGTCGCTATTTCCTCGCGCGCGCTGTTCGACCTCACCGAATCGCATGCGCTGTTCGAGCGGGAAGGACTGGAGGCGTATCGCGGCTACCAGATCGCCCACGAGAATGACGTGCTCGGGCCGGGCGTGGCGTTCCCGGTGGTCAAGAAACTGCTGGCGCTGAACCGACCGGAGCCCGACGTCCCGTACGTGGAGGTGATACTGCTGTCACGCAATTCGGGCGACACCGGATTGCGCATCTTCAATTCGATCCAGCATTACGGACTCGCGATCACCCGCGCCGCGTTCACGTCGGGCGAGGCCACCAGCGAATACATCGCGCCATTCGCCGTGGACCTGTTCCTGTCCGCGAACGCGGAGAACGTCGCGCGCGCGCTGCACTCCGGCGTCGCGGCGGCGACCATCCTGCCCTCGCAGATGCACGACGCCCATCCCGAGCAGTTGCGTATCGCCTTCGACGGCGACGCGGTTATCTTCAGCGACGACTCCGAGCGCGTGTCGCAGGAGCAGGGCATCGATGCCTTCCACCGCAACGAATCCGAGCGCTGGGACGAGCCGCTGCCGGGCGGTCCGTTCCGAGGCTTCCTCGCTGCCCTGCACCGGCTGCAGGCGGCGTTCCCCCCGGAGAATTCGCCGATCCGCACCGCCCTGGTCACGGCGCGCTCGGCGCCTGCCCACAAGCGCGTGATCCTGACCCTGCGGCAGTGGGGCGTCCGGATCGACGAAGCGCTGTTCCTCGGCGGGCGCGACAAGGGACCGTTCCTCGAGGCCTTCGGCGCGGACCTGTTCTTCGACGACTCGCCGATCAATGTCGAGTCGGCCCGACGGCATGTCGCGACCGGCCACGTGCCGCACGGGGTGTCGAACAGCCGGGCGCAGGAGATGGGTAGTGGGGGGGCGAAAAACGGACGGTGAGATCAACGTGGTCCGCCTGGACAGGGAGCACCGTCTCCGGAAACGGGTATCGCGCGGACCGAGCGCCCCCGCTACCCGTCCCCCGTCCCCATTAGAATGACCGGCTGCGTCTCCCGCCGGAATCGACATGCCCCACGCACCGCTCAATCCCCTCGACCTGTACGACGTTCGTGCCGAGCTCTCCGACGAGGAGCGGATGGTGCAGGACTCCGTCGCCCGCTTCGTCGACGACAAGGTGCTGCCGATCATCGGCGATTGTTTCGACCAGGCCCGCTTTCCGACCGAATTGATCCCGGAAATCGCGTCGCTCGGCCTGCTCGGCGCAACGATTCCCGAAGAGTACGGTGGCGCGGGGATGAACCAGGTGAGCTACGGGCTGATCTGCCAGGAAATGGAGCGCGGCGATTCGGGCCTGCGCAGTTTCGCGTCGGTGCAGTCGTCGCTCGTGATGTACCCGATCTTCGCCTTCGGCAGCGAGGAGCAGAAGCGGGAATACCTGCCGAAGATGGCGGCGGGCGAGGTGATCGGCTGCTTCGGGTTGACCGAGCCGCATGGCGGTTCCGACCCGGCCAACATGAAGACCGTCGCGAAGCAGGATGGCGGCGACTGGGTGATCAACGGTTCCAAGATGTGGATCACCAACGGCAACCTCGCGCACGTCGCGCTGGTGTGGGCGAAAACCGAAGACGGCATCCGCGGCTTCCTGGTGCCGACGGACACCAGGGGTTTCGCCGCGCAGGAAATCCACAAGAAAATGAGCCTGCGCGCGTCGGTGACGAGCGCGCTGTTCCTCGACGACGTGCGCGTGCCGGCCAGCGCGATGCTTCCCAATGTGAAAGGCCTCCGCGGTCCCTTGAGCTGCCTCGACTCGGCACGCTTCGGCATCAGCTGGGGTCCGGTCGGGGCCGCCCAGGCGTGCCTCAAGGAGGTGCTGGACTACACGCAGGAGCGCCAGTTGTTCGGCCGCCCCCTGGCCGCGAACCAGGCGATCCAGTTGCGCCTCGCCGATATCGCGCGCCGCATCACCACCGCGCAACTGCTGGCGCTGCGGCTGGGCCGCCTGAAGGATGCCGGCCGCCTGCATGCCACGCAGGTCTCGATGGCGAAGTGGAACAACGTGCGGATGGCGCTGGACGTGGCGCGCGAATGCCGCGACATCCTGGGCGGCGCCGGCATCACCACCGAACACGTCGCGATCCGCCACGCCCTCAACCTGGAATCGGTCGTGACCTACGAGGGCACCCAGACCGTGCACCAACTCGTGGTCGGCCGCGAACTCACCCGCATCAACGCATTTTGATTGCGATCATCCCTGATCGCGCCTTCATTTCACTGAATGATGAACCGGATGCCTTCAGATTCATCGGACACCAGAACGGCCATCCGTGGCCTGACTTTTCACGACAGCTGCTTCGAATTGGGCAGAGAGGCAGGAGTTTGAACATGAAAAGCAAAAAGTGGCTTGCAGGTTTCGCAGTCGGCGCAATGCTGGCCTCGGGCGGCGCCATGGCTGCGGTCAACGCGGACCATGTGCACATCGCGTTGAGTTCGTTGCGGCTGGCGCTGGTCAAGGCGAGCGTGGCCAACACGATGCTGGCCGGGACCACGCCGTCGAGCAACGAGCAAGCGCATGTCGCCGCGCCCGACAAGCTGGTCGATGAAGAAATCCGCGCGATCATCGTCAGCGAGGGCGGGGTGATCAACGTGTACCTCACGCCGAGGGCGGGCGTCACCGGCGGCATCCTGCAACTGGTGCCGGCCATCGGCACCACCAAGGGCGGCGAGAAGGACGTGCAATTCACCTGCTACAGCCCGAACATTCCCGACATCGCGACGGCGGCGCCGGAGTGCACCTTCCATCCGCCGGCCAAATGACACGAATGCCCGGTGCGATGCCCCCGCTGGCCCCCACGCTGGAAACGGCGCGGCTGATCCTGCGGGTCCCCTGCCGTGAAGATTTCGAGGCTTGGGCTGCGCTGGGGGGCGACGAGCAGGCGACGCGCCACATAGGCGGCGTGCAAACGCGCTTTGAATCCTGGAACCGGTTGCTGTCCGCGATCGGCTCCTGGCACGTGCTCGGGTTCGGCGCTTTCTCGGTCATGCGCAAGGCGGATCGACAATGGGTCGGTCGCGTCGGGCCACTGCGTCCAGAAGGCTGGCCGGGCACCGAGATCGGCTGGACGCTTGCCCGCGAAGCATGGGGCAACGGTTACGCGACCGAGGCCGCCATCGCCGCGACCGACTGGGCGTTCGCGCACCTGGGTTGGAGCGAGATCATCCACTGCATCGCGCCCGACAACCTCCCGTCGCAGGCGGTCGCGCGACGACTGGGTTCGGTGAAGCGCGGGCAGGGCACGCTGCCGGCGCCGTACGGCGCAGACCCCATCGACATCTGGGGACAGACGCGCGAGCAATGGCTGGCGCGACGCACCTCAACTGCCACAACCACATGAACGCCATCAAGACTCCCGTCCCGGCCCGCCACAAGGGCTTCAATCGCGCGGAAATCGTCGACCAGAATTTTTCGGAATACGTGCACGCGTGGCATGGCCGCGCCTTGCCGGCGCCGCGCGACGATGCGCCGGTGTTGCCGGGCAGCACCTGCACCGCACGCGATTTTCGCGAGCTGTTCGAATCGCAATTGATTTCGCGGCATTTGGATTTGATGGCACGCGTGCTGCGCGTGCAGAACAAGGTCTTCTACACGATCGGGTCGAGCGGGCACGAGGGCAACGCGATGGTCGCGCGGCTGACCCGGCATACCGATCCCGCGTTCCTGCACTACCGATCCGGCGCGTTCATGGCCGAGCGGTCCCGGAAAGTGCCGGACGTCGACCCGGTGGTCGACTCTGCGCTCAGCTTCGCAGCCAGCAGCGAAGACCCGGCGTCCGGCGGCCGCCACAAGGTCTGGGGTTCGAAGGCGTTGTGGGTGCTGCCGCAGACGTCCACCATCGCCTCGCACCTCCCGAAGGCGTTCGGCACCGCGGTCGCGATCGAGCAGGCACCGCGCATGGGGCACGAACTGCCGGTGCCGAAGGATTCGATCGTGATCTGCTCGTTCGGCGACGCCTCGAGCAACCACGCCACCGCGCAGGTAGCGTTCAATGCGGCGGCCTACACCGCCTACCAGCGGTTGCCCGCGCCGGTGCTGTTCGTATGCGAGGACAACGGCATCGGCATTTCGGTGAAGACGCCCAGTGGCTGGGTCGCGAACAATTTCCGCGATCGCAAGGATCTCGATTATTTCTTCGCCGACGGCCTCGATCTCGCGGAAGGCCATGCCGAGGTGCAACGCGCGGTGGAGCATTGCCGCGGCACGCGCCGCCCGACCTTCCTGCACCTCAGGACCACGCGGCTCGCAGGCCACGCCGGCACCGACTTCGAGATCGAGTGGCGCAGCTTCGAGGAACTGATGGCGCTGGAAGCCACCGCTCCGCTGCTGCGTTCGGCATCGATCGCGCTGGAATCCGGTTTGTACACGCAGCAAGCGCTGCTGGACGAATACGAGGCGATTCGCAAGCGCTGCTTCGCGGCGGCCGAGGCGGCCTACGGTCGCCCGAAACTCGAATCGCTCGAAGCCGTGGTCAGGCCGCTGGCGCCGTATACGCCGGACGCCGTTGCGGCGGAAGCCGCGCGCGCGGATTACAGCGACAGGCGCGCCGCCATTTTCGGAGGCAAGGACAAGCTGCCGGAAGTCCAGCCGCCACGGCACCTCGCGCTCCAGATCAACGCCGCGCTGCACGACCTGCTCGCCAAGTACCGCGAGTCGCTGGTATTCGGCGAGGATGTCGCGCAGAAGGGCGGCGTGTACACGCTGACCCGCGGGCTCTACAAGGCGTTCAAGGGCGCGCGGGTGTTCAACACGCTGCTGGACGAGACGACCATCCTCGGACTCGCGCAGGGCTACGCCAACATGGGCATGCTGCCCATCCCCGAGATCCAGTACCTCGCCTATTTCCACAACGCCTGCGACCAGATCCGCGGCGAAGCGGCGTCCCTGCAGTTTTTCTCGAACGACCAATACCGCAACCCGCTGCTGGTCCGGATCGCCTCCCTCGGCTACCAGAAGGGGTTCGGCGGGCATTTCCACAACGACAATTCGATCGCGGCACTGCGCGACATCCCCGGCATCGTGGTGGGCTGCCCTTCGCGCGGCGACGATGCCGCGACGATGCTGCGGACGCTCGCGGCGCTGTGCAAGGTCGACGGACGCGTGTGCGTGTTCCTCGAGCCGATCGCGTTGTACATGACCAAGGACCTGCACGAGTCCGGCGACGGGCAATGGCAGTTCGAGTACCCCGCGCCGGGCCAGGCGATGCCGCTGGGCGGGGGCCGCGTGTACAACGAGGGTGCCGAAGACCTCGTGGTCTTCACGTACGGAAACGGGGTCCCGATGAGCCTGCGCGCCGCGCGCGAGATCGAGAAGAAGCGCAAGTGGAACGTGCGAATCGTCGACCTGCGCTGGCTGGTGCCGTTGAACGAGGCCTTCATCGTCGAGCAGGCGACGGCGGCAAAGCGCGTCCTGGTGGTTGACGAGGGCCGCCGGAGCGCAGGCGTGGGCGAGGGGATCATCACCGCGTTGGTCGAGGCGGGGCTCGGCGACAAGCCGATCGCGCGCGTGGTGGGCGCCGATACCTACACCCCGCTCGCCGGCGCGGCCCTGCTGGTCCTTCCTGGCGAGGCCGACATCGTGGAGGCGGCGGGCACGTTGGCTCGCGGCAACGGACGCCGCAAGCGGTCATGACCACCATTCCCGGCAGGTGCGTTTCCGGAGCTTTCCGAGCGTCGGCGGGACCGCCGTGGTGAGGACGCGCCTGCGGCTTACGGCATGGACCTGAACCCGGCCAGCGGCAGCGGTGCCGTGGAACCGGTGGCGCCGGTGCGCGCGGCGCGCACGCCGCACGGACCGACGCGCTACAGCCTGCTGGCCGCCGTCAGCTTCGTGCATGTCCTCAACGACATGATGCAGTCGGTGATCGTGGCGATCTACCCGCTGCTGAAGGGCGAGTTCGATCTCGGCTTTTTCCAGATCGGCGCGATCACCCTGACGTTCCAGTTGACGGCATCGCTGCTGCAGCCGGTGGTCGGCATGGTCACCGACCGCAAGCCATTGCCGTACTCGTTGCCGATCGGCATGTGTTTCACGCTTGGCGGCTTGTTGCTGCTCTCCGTGGCGCCGTCCTACGCGGTGCTGCTGGTGGCGGTGGCGCTGATCGGCTGCGGCTCGTCGGTGTTCCACCCCGAGTCCTCGCGCGTGGCCCGGATGGCATCCGGCGGACGCTTCGGCTTCGCGCAATCGGTATTCCAGATCGGCGGCAACATCGGACAGGCGCTCGGGCCTTTGCTCGCGGCGGCGATCGTGCTGAAACTCGGGCGCTCGCACGTGGGCTGGTTCGGGCTGGCGGCGCTGCTCGCGATCGTGATCCTGCTGCAGGTCAGCCGCTGGTACAGCCGGCACGCCGAGGAGCGGGTGCGCAAGCGCCAGCCCGACGAGAAGCCGCTGTTTCCCGCGCCGGTCGTGCGGCGCACCATCGGCGTGCTGCTGATCCTGATGTTCTCGAAGTTCTTCTACCTCGCGAGCATCAGCAGCTACTACGAGTTCTACCTGATCCACCGTTTCGGGCTCTCGGCCCACGCGGCCGCGAACCTCCTGGGCGTGTTCCTGTTCGCCGTCGCCGCCGGCACGCTGATCGGAGGCCCCTTGGGCGATCGGATCGGACGGCGGCGGGTCATCTGGTTCTCGATCCTCGGCTGCGCACCGTTCACGCTGCTGCTGCCGCACGTCGGACTCGGCTGGACGGTTGGCCTGAGCGTGGTGATCGGCCTGATCCTTGCGTCCGCGTTTCCGGCAATCATCGTGTACGCGCAGGACATGTTGACGCATCGCATCGGCATGGTGTCGGGGTTGTTCTACGGCTTCAGCTTCGGCCTCGGCGGCATCGGTGCGGCGGTGCTCGGCGTGGTCGCCGACCATTTCGGGATCGAGTTCGTGTATCAGGTGTGCGCATTCCTGCCGCTGCTGGGCCTGCTGGCGACCTTCCTGCCGGACGTGCGTCCCCCGGAATCCGATGCCGGTTGATCGGTATTCGTGGCGCGCCCTGGACGGGGCTTCATGTCTCGCCTGGAACGGGTCCAGTGGAACTCGGCAAGTCGGTCCGGGGTCTGAAGAAGTCGGCGTGGCAGCGCATCCGCGCGTCCGCTAACCTTGCAGCAACGCCGGCAGCGGCCGGCAACGATTGATCGAGTGAGGAGATCCATGGCCCTGCGTTCCCGTAATCCCGTGCTGCGCGACAAGTTCTTCCAGAACCTGCCGGCAACCGCCGAGCCGATGACCTTGAACGGCACGCTGGTTCGCACCGGCCTGCTGCTGGTACTGATGCTGATCACCGGCGCCTGGACTTGGAACCATTTCATGAACGCCTCGGCGGGCGGGGATCTCGCCGCCGGCGCAGCCGCGGTGACGCCGTTCCTGATGGGCGGCCTGATCGTCGGATTGGTGCTTGCCGTCGCGAGCACGTTCAAACCCAATTGGACGCCGGTCACGGCACCGCTGTATGCGCTTGCCGAAGGGACCGCGCTCGGCGGGATCTCGGCGCTGTTCGAGGTGCGCTACCAGGGCATCGTGCTGCAGGCGGTGATGGCGTCGATCGGCGTGCTGGCGGTGATGCTGTTCCTGTACCGCAGCGGCGTGATCAAGGTCACGCATAAATTCCGCATGGGCGTGGCCGCGGCGACCGGCGGCATATTGCTCCTGTATTTGGTGCAGTGGGGGATCTCGGCGTTCACCGGCTTCGGCGGCATGTCGTTCGTCTTCGGCGGCGGCACCTTCGGCATCCTGTTCAGCCTGTTCGTGGTCGGCATCGCGGCCCTGAACCTGGTGCTGGACTTCGATTTGATCGAACGTGCCACGGCGGCGGGTGCGCCGCGGTACATGGAATGGTTCTGCGCGTTCGCGCTGATGGTGACATTGGTCTGGCTATACCTGGAACTGCTGCGGCTGCTGGGCAACACCCGGCGCTGAGCCGGCGGGCAGCAGGCGGCGGGGTGAACCAATGTCGCGGGCATGGCCCGCTCCCCCAAGAGCGCGCGCCGCCGGGTGAATGCAGGAGCGGCCCATGGTCGCGACCGATCTTGTCGCGTGCCATGGTCGCGCGCCGTGGCGCGCTCCTACAATCCATTCGTAGCCTGCATGCGGGCGACCGGCATCTGATCGGGAGGCAGCCATGATCATCGTCACGACCGAGAACGTCGCAGGCCACCGAATCGCCGAGACCAAGGGCCAGGTGTTCGGGCTGGTGGTGCGCAGCCGCGGGATCGGCGGCAACGTGATGGCGGGACTGCGCTCGATCGTCGGCGGCGAGATCAGCGAGTACACCCAGATGCTCGAGGAGGCACGCCGCCATGCCACCGACCGCATGGTCCAGAACGCGCAGGCGATGGGTGCCAACGCGGTCGTGATGATGCGCTTCGATTCGTCCGAGATCGGCCAGACCATGAGCGAGATCGTCGCTTACGGGACGGCGGTTGTGCTCGAGAAGGTCTGAGCGCTGCCATGGTGGTCGCGCTCTATGTCGTGGGTGCGTTGCTGCTGCTGGTCGCGGCGATCGCACTGCTGGTCGGCGGGGTGCTGGTGGTGTTCCTGCCGCAACTGATCATCGGCGGCGTGTTCCTGATCGTCGCGCTGGCGATCGAGCGCTGGCGCTACAAACCGGTGGGCAGTGGACGGCCGGACCCGGCCTGGACCGATACTGGCGAGCGTTTCGTCGACCCCGAAACCGGCCTCATGACAGCGGTGTATTTCGATCCCGCCAAGGGCGAGCGACATTACATGGCAGTACCCGGCGCCGAGCACGGATCGTAGGACGGGCACCGTCCGCCGCACCGCGTGTGCGAACATCCCCCCGATGGTGACCGCCGCTTGCGGCGGTCACCATCGACCCCCTTCGTTCCGAAGGGGGTGCCCCGAGTCTAGGCCGGCGCGCCGATGATCCGCGGCTCGGGCTCCAGGTTGACGCCGAAACGTTCGCGTACCCCATCGCGCACATGCCGCGCGAGAGCCCAGAGCTCGGCGCCGGAGGCACGCCCGTGGTTCACCAGCACCAGCGCGTGGCGGCTCGAAACACCCGCATCACCATTGCGCAAGCCTTTGAATCCACACGAATCGATCAGCCACGCGGCCGACAGCTTCACGCCGCCGTCCCCAGGCCAGCACGGCAGCTGCGGATGATCGCTTCGCAACGCGGCGGCCTGCGGTGCCGGGACAATCGGATTCTTGAAGAAGCTGCCGGCGTTGCCGATCACGGCGGGATCGGGCAGCTTGCGGGTGCGCAGGTTCACCACCGCATCGGCGACGTGGATGGCGGCCGGATTCGCCACGCCTATCCGCTCGAGTTCCTGGCGAAGCCCGGCATAGTCGATGCGGGGCGCGTGCGTGCGCGGCAGGCGGAGCGTCACCGCGGTGATCAGCCAGCGATCCGGATGGCGCTTGAAGACGGAATCGCGATAGCCGAATTCGCATTGCCCGGTGTCGAAACGCACCGCGCGCTGCCCGCCGAGGTCGAACGCTTCGACCGATTCGATGAATTCGCCGACCTCGACCCCATACGCGCCGATGTTCTGCATCGGCGCCGCCCCGACGCTGCCGGGAATCAGGATCAGGTTCTCGAGCCCGGGGTAGCCCTGCGCGAGCGTCCAGCGCACCAGGTCGTCCCAGTGCTCGCCGGCCGCGACGCGGATGCGCGCGGCGTCGGCGTCTTCGGAAACCACTTCGACGCCGCGGGCCTTCATCGTCACGACCGCCCCGTCGTAATCGCCCGCGAACAGGACATTCGAACCTTCGCCGAGCAGCAACACCGGCTTGCCGCGCAGTACGGGCTCGGTGAACAGTGCCGGAATCGCATCGGCTTCGTGGATCTCCGCCAGCCACGCCGCACGAGCGTCCACGCGCAGGGTATTGCGCTGGAGCAGCGAAGCACTCCCGGTCAGCGTGTACGCGGCATCCATGGCCGGGTTGTCATTCGACATGCGAACTTCCAACCTGCCGCCGGATCTCCTCCACGCATTCGGTCAGCAACCAGGGGCCGCGGAAGATCAGGCCAGAGTAGACCTGCACGAGGGCCGCGCCGGCGGCGAGCTTGTCGGCTGCGTCGCTGCCGCTCGAGATGCCGCCGACGCCAACCAGCGGCATGTTCGCGCCGAGGCGCCGGGCCATGCCCCTCAACACGTCGGTGGACGGTTCGAACAACGGCTTGCCGGAAAGGCCGCCGGCTTCGTCGGCGTGCGGTTCGCCCGCGACGCCCGTGCGGTCGATCGTGGTGTTGGTGCAGATCAGGCCGTCGATTCCGGAACCGGCGACCGCGGCGGTAATCGCATCCATCCCCGCATCATCGAGGTCGGGCGCGATTTTCAGCAGGATCGGTTTGCGCGCGCCATGCCGCGTGGCGAGTTGCTCGCGCGATTCCACCAGCACGGCGATCAGCCGCTGCAGCGAATCGCCTTCCTGCAGGTCGCGCAGCCCCGGCGTATTCGGCGATGAGACATTGACGGTGACGTAGCTGGCGAGCGGGTACACACGCTCCAGGCAAGCGAGGTAATCGTCGGCGGCGCGCTCGTTCGGGGTGTCCTTGTTCCGGCCGATATTGATGCCGAGCACGCCGCGCCATCGTGTCTGTTCGACGTTCCGCACCAGCACGTCGACGCCATCGTTGTTGAAACCCATCCGGTTGATGAGCGCCTCCCGCCCGGGCAGCCGGAACAGGCGCGGCCTCGGGTTGCCCGGCTGCGGGCGAGGCGTGACCGTGCCGACCTCGATGAAACCGAAGCCGAGCGCGCCCAGCGCATCGAGGTGTTCGCCATTCTTGTCCAGCCCCGCCGCAAGCCCGACGGGATTCGGAAAATCGATCCCGAATGCGCGCACCGGCAGGTCGTCCGGCGGCGGGTGCGCGACGAACCGCATCAGGTTGCTGCGCTGCGCGACGCCGAGCGCGTACAGGGTCAGGCCATGCGCGGCCTCGGCTTCCAGCGCGAACAGCAGCGGCCGCAGCGCCCCGTACATCGATCAGTGGAATCCGTGGAACGCGAGCGCGCCGGCGATGATGAGGATCGCGAATCCCACCGCGATGACCGCGCAGGCGATCTGGATCCAGCCCAGCACCAACCCGGCCAGGGCCATCCCGTCGCCCTCGATGCTGCCGGGAGGCGAGCGACGGATCTCCGAGCGCGCCGAATGCCCGCAAATCACCGCCACCACTGCACCGACACCCGGCAGGACGACGTACGCCAGGATCCCGAAGATGAGGCTGACGACCGCCAGTGAACTGGTGCGCGGATAGACCGTATTCATGGCTGAACTGCCTCCGATGGCACCGCGCTATGGTCGCATACCCGTGGCGGTCACGCCCCGCTCGTCAGGAGCGCAGCGATTGCCCGCCGTCAACGACCATGACCTGGCCGGTGATCCAGCTCGCCAGCGGCGACGCCAGGAACAGCGCGAGGTGCGCGACTTCCTCGGCCGTGCCGTAGCGGCCGAACGGAATCGTCGCCAGCACCTGCGCGTATTGCCCGGGCTTTGCGTGCTTGACCTGGTCCCACACGCCGCCTTCGAATTCGATCGAGCCGGGTGCGATTGCGTTGACGCGGATGCGATCTCCCGCGAGTGCGAGCGCTTGCGTGGCTGCGTAATGGTTCAACGCGGCCTTCATCGCTGCGTACGGCGGTCCCATCGTGCGCGGCCGCAGCGAGCCGATCGAACTGGTGTGGAGGATGCACGGGTGCGGTGAACGCCGGAGGTGGGGCAGGGCATGGCGCGACGCCCGCACGGCGGCCATCAGGTCGACATTGAAATCGACCAGCCACGATTCGTCGTCGTCACGGAATCCATAGCCGGTGGCGTTGTTGACGAGAACGTCCATGCCGCCCATGACGCGCGCAGCGTCGCCGATCCAGTGTTCGATTTGGTCGGCGTCGGCGAGGTCGCAGGTGTGCGTGTGGAGTTTCTTTGCGTACTCGCCGGCATCACTGCACAACGCGTCGAGGCCTTCCTGCCCGCGCGCGCATACCGCGACCTGGGCGCCCGCTTCGAGGAAGCCCAGCGCCATTGCGCGGCCTATGCCACGACTGCCCCCGGCGATGGCGATGCGGTAACCGGCGAAGTCGAAAGGGTTGTGCATACGATTGCTCCGATCGCCGATGATGCGCCTTCGCCTCCGGAGTCATCCCCCCGCCGCTGCGCGGCGACCCCCTTCCTGCGGAAGGGGGCGGTTCTCTTCCCCCTTCGTTCCGAAGCGAAGCGAACGGGCGCGCAGCGCGGGAGGGAATGGCTTTTGCCTGCGCCGTCAGATATCGAACTTGATTCCCTGCGCCAGCGGCAGCGCATCCGACCAGTTGATGGTGTTGGTCTGGCGGCGCATGTAGGCCTTCCATGCGTCCGAACCGGACTCGCGGCCGCCGCCGGTTTCCTTCTCGCCGCCGAACGCCCCGCCGATCTCGGCGCCCGAGGTGCCGATGTTGACGTTGGCGATGCCGCAGTCGGACCCCATGGCCGAAAGGTATTGCTCGGTGGCCTTGAGGTTCTGGGTGAAGATCGCGCTCGACAAACCCTGCGGCACGTCGTTCTGCATCTCGATCGCCTCGTCCAGCGTCTTGAACGGCATCACGTACAGGATCGGCGCGAACGTCTCGGTCTGCACGATCTCGTCGGAATTCTTCACGCCGGTGATGATGGTCGGCTCGACGAAGTTGCCCTTGCGCTCAAGGACCGAACCGCCGCTGACGACGCGCGCGCCGCCGGCCTTGGCCGTTTTCACGGCGTTGGCGAACTGCTCGACCGCCGCCTTGCTGTTGAGCGGACCCATCAGGGTGGCAGGGTCGGTGGGATCGCCGATCTTCTTCTCGACCTGCTGGTAGGCGTGGCGCAGCTTGTCCAGCACGTCGTCGATGATCGACTCGTGCACGAACAGGCGGCGGGTGCTGGTGCAGCGCTGGCCGGCGGTGCCGACCGCGCCGAACACGATCGCGGGGATCGCGAGTTTCAGGTCCGCCGAGCGATCCAGGATGATCGCGTTGTTGCCGCCGAGTTCCAGCAGCGAGCGGCCCATGCGCGCGGCGACCCGCTCGCCGACGTGGCGGCCGACCTTGGTCGAACCGGTGAAGCTGATCAGCGCGATGCGCTTGTCGTCGACGAACTTCTGCGCGAGCTCGTTGCCGGCGTCATTGATGAGGTAGAAGATCTCCGGGAATCCGCCGGCCTTCAGTGCCTCGTTGCAGATCCGGACGCTCGCGATCGCCGAAAGCGGCGTCTTCGGCGACGGCTTCCAGATGCATACGTCGCCGCAGGCCGCGGCGATGAAGGCGTTCCAGCTCCAGACCGCCACGGGGAAGTTGAACGCACTGATGATGCCGATCAGCCCGAGCGGGTGCCACTGCTCGTACATCCGGTGGCCCGGGCGCTCGGAATGCATCGCGTTGCCGTACAGCATCCGCGACTGGCCGACCGCGAAGTCGGCGATGTCGATCATCTCCTGGACTTCGCCGTCGCCCTCGGGCTTGATCTTGCCCATCTCCAGCGCGACCAGCGAACCCAGCGCGTCCTTGTGTTCGCGTAGCGCCTGCGCGCACAGGCGAATCGCCTCGCCGCGCCGCGGCGCGGGGGTCTTGCGCCATTCCTCGAAGGCTTTCCTCGCGTTGGCGATCACGGTTTCATAGTCCGCGTCGCTGGTGGCGTACACCTTGGCCAACGGCTCGCCGGTCGCGGGATTCACCGGCTCGAGCACGCCGGCATCGGTCGTTTTCGACCATTCGCCATTGCCGAGGAAGGTGCCGGAATTGGTGTCGGCGAGGCCGAGTGCGGAAAGGATGGCGTGGGACATGAAAGCTCCTGTTGCGTGCAGCGCGAATGTCGTCGAGTCAATCCGCCATTGTAACAGCCGTGCTGCATCGCTTCGAGCCGCGACGGAATCGACACGAGTGCGAGCGTCCGCACGCGCGGCCCGAACGGCGCGCAGCATGTGCAAGGATGGCGACCCCGACAGGATTCGAACCTGTGACCTTCCCCTTAGGAGGGGGACGCTCTATCCAACTGAGCTACGGGGCCGGGTCGTGAATTTTGCAGCAGGTCGCGTTGCAGGACGTGAAGCGCAACGTATTCGCCGTCAATTGCGTTGGGCTTCGCCCGGAGCAGGTCCGGGATCAACCCAACCTACGCCAGGTGCCGCGGACCGGGGATTCTCGCATGATCCCTGCCTTCGCGCTGCGTAGACGCTTTTCATGTGAGCATCCGGGAGCCGCGGCCGAGCCCTGGAATGCAAAGGATCATGAATGCCACGCAAAGTGTTGTTTGGGGTCTATCACTGGGGACTTGGACATGCGACGCGCAGCCTCGGCTTGATCCGCGCGTTGCTCGATCGCGGCGACGAGGTGACGATCCTGATGCAGCCCGGCGGCGGCATGAGCCTGCTGAAGTCGGAGCTCGGTGACGCCTGCGAGTACCTGCCCTTCCAGGACACGCCCGCGCCGTTCAGCCGCTATCCCGTGGTGTTTTACGTTCGAATGACCGCGGCGATGCCCTGGATCCTGGCCGGTTTCCGTCGCGAGCATCGCTTCACCGAGAAGCTGGTTGCCGAGCGGCATTTCGACCGCGTGGTATCCGACAGCCGATTCGGCGTGTGGTCCCGCGAAGTGCCGAGCTATTGCATCCTCCACTCCATCCACCAGCGCGTGCCGTTCTTCAGCCGCTTCACGGAATGGTGCGCGGAGCGCGGGCAGCGCGATCTCCTGAAAGGATTCACCCGCATCCTGATCCCGGATGTCGAGGAAAACGGCGGTTTGTCCGGCTGGCTGGGGCACGAACCGAGTTTCGACTGGGGCGAAGGGCGGCTGGCATACATCGGTCCATTGTCCAGCGTGCCGCGCATGGATGTCGAGCAGGACATCGACGTGTTCTTTTCGGTTTCGGGTATCGAGCCGCAACGCGGCCTGCTGGAGGAACTGGTGCTCGATTCGCTGCCGCGGCTGTCCGGCAGGATCGTCGTGACGCTCGGCCGACCGGGGCACGCTGGCGAATGCCGCGAAATCGCGGGCGCAACTGTATACGACTACCTCGACCGCAAGCGCCAGGCCGAGATGCTCAATCGCGCAAAGCTGGTAATGACCCGGTCGGGCTACACCACCCTGATGGAACTCGCCGGCCTGGGCCGGCGGGCATTGTTCACCGCGACGCCGGGGCAGAGCGAACAGGAATACCTCGCCCGCTTCCATCGCGAACGTGGGCACGTGTGGTCGGTGGAACAGAAGCACCTGGACATTCCGCGCGATCTCGAACGCGCGCGTGCAGCCGCCGGCATACCACGGATGGACACGACCGCGTCCGTCGGCAACTTCCTGGCAGCGATCGGTTGAGGCATGGGCCCCGGGCATCTCGCCTGACTGTCGGTAGACTTTACGCTTTGCGCGGATCAGATTCGGCTGGTGTTTGCAACGTGTTGATTGCAGATGCTTTGGCCGCTTGGTACGGACCGTGCTTCCCAAACGAGACAGCCTTGCCTAGGCCGGCCGTGGGTCGCCCGATCGGCTGCGCTGGAAGGTTCGCGCCCCTGGTACCGGCATCTGCTCGTGTGTGGGGGATATCGGTTCGCGCTTTTTCGGCGCGTCGAAAAGCCTCAAGGGGAGCAGTGATGAAAGCCAACGAGGATCAACCAGGGCCTCTCGTGACCCGCCGTCGCGCGCGGCGCGGCGCATTCCGCCTGGCCCTCGTGGTCAGCGTCTGCAGCGTCGGACTGCACGTTGCGCCGGGACGCGCCTCCGAACCGCTGGACTGCAATCCAATGTATCCGCAGATCAATATCCATGATGACAGGAGCGTGGCCCCTGGTACCTTCTGCGCCCTCTACACGGTGGATATCCATTCTCCGGGCTCGCTGACCAATGCCGGCACCGTGTTCAACTTCCAGAGGGTCGTCAATCATGACGGCGGCATTCTCCTGAATGCAGCCACCGGTGTGTTCTGGAACACTGTGAAGACCCAACTGATCAACGATGGCAGCGTGCAGAATTTCGGCACCCTGACCAACGACGGGGCGAGTTGGGGACACGCTGAAATCATCAATGGCGGCGCATTCTCCAACTACGGTACGTTGACCAATGGCAACTACGGTGTGCTGACGAATAGCGGTTCGTTCGTGAACCAGGGCGGAGACATCAGAAACTTCGGCCAGATGGCCAGCTACGGCACCATCGTGAATCAACTTCACGGTGTACTGGCCAATTTTGGAACCCTGCAGAGCAGCACGCTGCAAAATCTCGTCGGCGCCCAATTGATCAACCAAGGGACCCTTGTGAGCTTCGGTTCCTTCAATAACATGCAGGCCACCGTGCAAAACTCTGGCCACTTGACCAACGCCTCCACGCTGACGAACCTGATGGGGACGATCACCAACGTCGGTGACCTGGACAATCTGGGCACGCTGAGGAATCGGTTCGAAGGCACACTGACCAACGTCGGGTCGCTTTCGAACTCGGGCAGCCTGAGGAACGAGGCAGGTGCAAGACTGACCAACTTCGGTTCGTTGTCGAACCTGGTCTCGCTGAGGAACGAGTCGGGCGCGACGTTGACCAACTTCACTTCGCTGTCCAACGTGGGCACCCTGCGGAATGAGGCGGGCGCAACGCTGACCAATCATGGGACATTGAAAGTCAAGGCGGGCACGTTGACCAACGATGGAACGCTGACCAATGCACCGTCTGGCACGGTGACGAACCATGGTCGATTCGACAACCGGGCGTCCGGGTACTTCGACAATGCCGGTACGCTCCGCAATGACGGGGAGTTCGTGAATGCCGGCACCCTGAAATCCACGGGCGAAATTCGAGGTTCCGGAGTCTTCGCGCAAACCGCTGGCACCACGACGCTCCAAGGCGATCTTTCACAGGGCCTGATCCGCATCGATGGCGGCACGCTGGCCGGCAGCGGCCATGTCACGGCCGCCAGCCTCTTGCATCTGGGTGATGGCGCGGTGCTCAGTCCCGGCGAAGAGCCGGGGGATATCGGCAGTTTTATCATCGACGCGCAGAGCATCGAGCTTTATGGTTCGATGCACCTGGATGTCGACAGCCTCGCGAGCTTCGATACCCTTGTCTCCAGTTCCACGGTGATGTTCGACCCGTTCGCCATCGGGCTCGGTTCCACCTGGTTCGATTTCTATCTCGGCAACAACACGAGCCAGCGCGATGGTGATACCTTCGATTTCTTCAGCGCATCGGCTTTCTTCAACCTGGACTGGGTGAATTTCAGGTGTCACGGCCTGATGCAAGGCTTCGGGTGTGAGCTCAACGAGATCAACGACGGGCGCGGCCTGCAGCTCGCGTTGAGCGGACCGTCCGGCGGCGGGGGCGACGGCGGCGGTGGCGTGAGTGTGGGCGTACCGGAACCGGGAGCATTCGGCCTCATGTGCCTCGGCCTCGCACTGCTCGGCGGCGGCCTTGGGTGGAGCAGGTGGCGCGATGCGGTGCCCATGTGCATCCGTCGTGCCAGCGATCCGAAGACGGTGGCGCGGTCGCGTCGACGACGTTCGCGCCACGGATAGGCAACAAGCCCCTCAACCAGACTCTTGCTTGCCGCCGTCACCTGACTTGCGTTTGCCGCGCGATGGCATTTCGCGCCAGGTGGCGCCGACGATCGGCAGGCACAGGACCCAGATGGAACCGGTCCACACGATCCGGAACCCCAGCATCATCGCGAGGCCGTCGGTATAGCCGATGCCGAACGCACGAGCGATCACCATGCCGAGCAGGTCGACGGTGCCGATCTGGCTGACAAGGCCTGCGCCGATCAGGATCACCGCCAGCGAAAACATGTAGATCGTGGAGGCGTCGATGTAGTCGAGATGCTGCACGTGCATGCCGCGACCCACCTGCCAGAACGCAGCGGTCAGCGCGCCGAGGTACACGGCGGCGAGCACCAGGCTGACCCCGATCGTGTGCGGCGTGCACAGCTTGCGCAAGCCGTCCAGTAGTTCGACACCGCCCTTGGCGACCTTCTTCAGCCATTCCCGGCGCACGCCGCTGGCGAGTTTGCGGGCCTTGTCCTCGAACACCACGGCGGCCGCCACGAACGCCACGAACAGCACCAGCAACCCGACCGCGACCCAGCGCACCTCGCCCCATCCGGGCACGCCGATGACCGCCAGGAACAGGAACACCACCGCGATCTCGACCAGCAGCATCATCACGGTCGCGGCGGCGCTGCGACCCACGTGCACGCGCCGCGCGGCGGACATCACCCAGTTCTGCGAAAACAGCCCGAGCGGCAGGGTTACCGTCAGTTCGCCCACGGCGAATGCGAGCCAGAACGAGCGGGGCGGAATGCAAACGTCGATCCGCGTCAGCATCAGCCGGAGCTGCGCCGCCTTGCAGCCGAGGTAGATTGTCGCGCAGCCCAGCGAAATGCCCACGACGTGGAGCGGCAGGTCGCGCAACCGCGACACCACCTTGCCGAGATCGCCGAGGTTGAAGGCGAACACCAGCAGCGCGGCTGCCAGCAGCACCGGCAGGACCACCTGTGGCTTGAGCACGTGCCGGAGCATGGACCAGAGGTTCTTCAACATGGCGCCAGCCGCTCGATGTCGGGCAGGAAGTCCGAGAGCGCGTTGTCGAGATAGCGGGCGACATTCCCGGGCCGCCGCCAGCCCGGCTGCAGGTCGCGCGGGCAGGTGTTGCGGAACCGGTCGCCTACCCGCGCCACCAGCCCCTTGCGGTGCAGCCAGCGGAGCCTGCGGGCCGCGATCCGCTCGAAGCGGACGCGTTCGAACAGCGGATCCACGGCTGCGTTGTTCGCCGACAGGTTGGCGTGCACTTGCGCCAGCCATCGGGACAGTTCCTCTACCGAAAAGGATGCCGGCCCGTGCAGGAGGAAGCGCGCCAGCAGGTGGCTCGGGGTGATCGTCACGAGGTCGAGCACGGCACGGCGCAGCTTCGCATCGAACTCGCATCGGCGCATGCGGGTGTCGGCGCGGAATGCCTCGCCGATCCGGATCACCACCCGCGACTTCCCCGGCGCGAGCGTGTCGTAGCCGAGCCCGATCGGCTGGATCCAGGGCGGCGATTCGGTCGCGCAGGCGATCCGGTAGAAGCCGCCGCGAATACGGCCGAATGGACCGTGCGTGGAGATCGTGCCTTCCGGTGCGAAGTAGATGCAGCAGCCTTGGTCGAGTCGCGCCGCGAAATGGGCGATCTGCCGCTCGACCGTCGCGCGAAAGCCCGGTGCGATGGTGGCGCGCGCCGGGCGGGAAAACCTGCGCAGACCCCACCATTGCTCCAGCGCATCATCGTCGCGCTCGAGCAGTGCGTCGACCGTGAGTTCGCCAGGCCGGGCGCCGGTTTCCCGCTGCCCGCGCGCGTTCAGGAGCGAACCCGCGTCGGCATCGCCGAGTCCTTCCGCAACCAGTGCGCGCAGGGCATCGCCGAGGGTGAATTCGCGGGTCCGTCGCATCGGCTCGGTGCGGCCCAGCGGGAAAAACCACGCCAGCGAGATCCGCCGAAGCAATCCGGAGAACGCGCGCGGCCAGTGCACCGCGAGCCGCGCCAGGATGCCGGGGCGGAACAGATCCTCGCGCGTCACGAAATAGGGCAATACGCCCGCGAAGCGCAGCCCGTGGCGATCCAGCAGCGCCGTCCCGAGCACCGGGCCATCGACATCACGTTGGTGGTTGGACGCAATGATCGAGCCCGGCCGCATGCGGAAGCCCGGCGGCAGGATGACCTCGCGGTGGTACACGGCCGTGATGTACAGATCGGCCGCGAATTGCAACAGCCAGCTCGCTAGGGGATGCGGGCCGGCATCGGGAATCGCCCCGGCCTGCGGCATGCGGACGGAAGACGCTGGCTCTGCGCGATTCTGCATTCAACCGGTCCCGCGCTGGTAGCGGCGATCCTTCCACACCGAACGCGTGCCGGCCAGTGCGCGCCAAGCCGAGAACCAGGTTGCGGCAAGAAAGAAGGTGGCCGTGGCGGGCAACAGTACCGCGGTCAGCCCGTTGCGCCGATAGTACGCGAGTGTAGGCAGGTAGCAGGCGATCAGCACCAGCCAGGCCGCGAGGCCCAGCCAGCGCGCCGCGCCGTCGCCGGTGGCGACCGCCAGCACCGGGATCCAGAATGCCAGCACCAGCAGCGCCGTCGCCACCAACAGCAGGATGACCGATTCGCGCAACTGCACGAATGCCGAGCGCGCGACCATGTGGGCGATGTCGCCTGCATCCGAGCGGCGCAGGCTCGTGGCGCCGCGGGTGAGGCCGATCCAGCAGTGGTGACCTGCACGCTTGACGTGCGCTGCCAGCGTGCAGTCGTCGATGATGGCGTCGTGCCATGCGCCGAAGCCGCCCGCATCGGCGAGTGCCCGCCGGTCCACCAGGACGACCCCGCCGGCCGCGGCGGCGACTCGGGAATCGCTCCGGTTCGCCAGCCGGAACGGGTACAGCAGCTTGAAGAAATACACGAACGCCGGCAGCAGCCAGCGCGCGGCCGCACCGGTCCAGCAGGGCTGGGCGCAGACCGATACCAACGCGTAGCCTTCGTTGGCCTTCTTCTGCAGGGCAGCGGGCATGCCCGGCGCGAGCCGGATATCCGCATCGAGCAAAAGCACGCGGGGCGTCGAGACGTGCTGGAGGCCCTGTTCCAGGGCCCAGAGCTTGCCCGCCCAACCGGCCGGTGGCGGCGTGCCCGGTACGAGCCGCAGGTTGCCGAGACCACTGCCGCGGGCAATGTCCGCGGTCGCGTCACTGGACTGATCGTCCACGATGACTACCGGCGCGGCCGGCGCGCAGGCGCGCAACGCCGCCAGCGTCTCTTCCAGTACCGCCGCTTCATTGCGCGCCGGCATCAGCACCGTGAAGCCCGACGCTTGCGCATCGTCGGCGGCATCGGCTTCCAGCCTTTCCTTGCAGCGCCATGGCTGCCACGGGACCAGCAACACCGCCAGCCACAGGGCGAACGAGGCGGCGGCGAGGATCAGCATGTGGCACCCGCGTGGCAGCGTCTGGGGGTCAGTTCCTTATGCCGCCAAAGTGTGCGATCGGGACGTTGCTCTGCGGGCTCCGCTGGTTCGGTTCCGGTGTGTCGTACAGGATCGGTGGATCGGCCGCGTACGGGCCGCTCAGCTTCGGACCACGCACGCTCGCCCAGAAAGCCTTCAGCGGATGCCGGAACGAATCGTCGGCCGCGGTGCCCTCGAAGCCGCAGTGCGCCATGCAGTTCGCGCATTTCGGATTGCGCCCGACCCCGTAATTGTCCCAATCGGTTTTCTCGACGAGGTCCTTGAACGTCGGCACGTAGCCTTCGTCCACCAGCAGGTAGCATGGCTTCTGCCAACCGAACACGTTTCGGCACGGCATGCTCCATGCGGTGCACTGGTAGCCCTGGTTCCCGCACACGAAATCCAGGAACAGGCTCGATTGCGACAGCGCCCACTTGCTGCGCGTTTCCTTCCTGCGACGGAAGATCTTGCGCATCAGCTCCTTGGATTGGCGCCGGCCCATGAACACGTCCTGGCGTGGCGCGTGCTCGTAGGCGAAGCCCGGCGAGAACGTGATGCCGTCGACCCCGAGGTCGTAGGTCGCGAAATCGAAGAATTCGGCGACCTCGTCCGGCTTGGCGGTGGTGAACAGCGTGGTGTTTATGTTGACCCGGAATCCGCGGTGCTTGGCTTCGCGGATCGCGGCCACCGCAGTGTCGAACACGCCCTCGCGCCCGACGCTTTCATCATGCCGTTCGCGCATGCCGTCGAGGTGCACCGAGAAGGTCAGGTGGTCGGATGGCGTGAACAGGTCGAGTTTCTTCTCGAGCAGGATCGCATTGGTGCACAGGTAGATGTACTTGCCGCGCGCGAGGAAACCGTCGACGATTTCCTTGATGTCCTTGTGGACGAGCGGCTCGCCGCCGGCGAGCGACACCATGGGAGCGCCGCATTCGTCGATCGCCTGCATGCATTCCTCGACGGATAGCCGCTGCTTCAGGATGTGCGAGTCGTAATCGATCTTGCCGCAGCCGGGGCAGGCGAGGTTGCACTGGAACAACGGCTCCAGCATCAGCGTCAGCGGATAGCGCTTCGCGCCGCGCAGCTTTTGGCCGATGATGTAGCTCGCGACCTTGAGTTGTTGACGGACGGGAATGGACATCGTTGACTCCTCTGGCGCCGGAGCGCCTGGGGTGTGACCGGCGGGCGGTTGCGCGTCGGTGGGCCTGCCCCGGATAGTGGACCGGCACGTGTCAACGTGGCGTTGACGCGCCAGCGGCAGCCCGTGGCTACTCGTGAACGGGGTGCACGCGTCGCGCCCGTGGCGCTACCATGCCACCCGTCGTGCGATCGTTCCGGCCACTCTAGCAGCCCACCGCGCTATCGGTTGCTCGCGCGGAACGTTCGTCCCTCGTCCACTACTCCACAGGCGGTCCTCCGAACATGTCGAGCGACGGTGAAGCTGCGGTCGGATTGCATCTGGACGCGGCCGGCGCGGCGGTGGGCGATGCGGCGCCTGCGACGGTCCGGGCGCGCACCAACAACTTCGACGCGATCAGGCTGGTAGCCGCACTGCTCGTGTTGTGCTCGCACCAGTTGTTCTTCCTGGGCAAGGCCCAGCCGACGGTCGGCGGCTACACGCTGGGCGAACTGGCCGTGATGATGTTCTTCGTCATCAGCGGCTATCTGGTCGCGGAGAGCTGGTATCGCGATCCCCACCTGGTGCGATTCATCCTGCGCCGGTTCCTGCGCCTGTGGCCGGGGCTCGCGGCCGCCACGATCGTGATCGCGGCGGCTTCGGTGTTCCTCACCAGCATGGCCGCGGGTGATTACCTCGGCGCTGTCCGGCATTTCGTCGCGCGCAACCTGCAGCTGCGCATCGTGTACGAATTGCCCGGCGTTTTCGCGGGTGGTTCCGGCGCCGCGATGGCGGCGGTCAATGGAAGTTGGTGGACCATTCCCGTCGAAGCGAAGTGCTACCTGTACCTTGCGCTCCTCGGCGTCGTCGGCCTGAGGCGGCGCTGGCTTTCCGTGCTCGCCTTTGCAGTCGTCGCGTTCCTGTATTTGCAGTCGCCGACGGGCCAGGGCCTGAAGTATCTTTACATCCTGTTTTTTGCCACGGGCCTTTGCGCCCGGCAGTTCACGGCAGAAGTCCTGCGGCATCGCATCGCGTGGTCATGCGCCGGCCTGGCCGCGTTCCTCGCAGCCGTGGCGAGCGGCCGCCAGGACCTGGCGACCTGGGTCATCGTCGCACCGCTGGTGCTCCTCACGGGTTCGATGGACACGCCGGGGATCCGGTCCGCCGGGCGCTTCGGCGACCTGTCATACGGTATTTACATCTATGCCTACTTCGTGCAGCAGCTCAGCGTGCGGTACTGGCCTGCCAACGGGTCGCTCGCCGGCACGCTGGTGGTGTCCGTGGTCGCGACGGCGGCGCTGGCGTGGTGTTCCTGGCACGCAGTGGAGGCGCCGGCATTGGCGCTGAAGCGTCGCCTGCGTCGATGGTTTCCTGACCGGGTGGCCTGATTGTCCCCGGCGCGTGCGGGCACTTCCGTATCGTTCCGGGATCAATCCGTCGCGAACGAGCGCGTCCTGGAGGGGGGCTGTGCAACGCGCGCGCCCGGCAGGCGCTCGGCGAATTCGCCGCGCAGACGCTGCCATTCCATCTTCAGCCAGGGCGTGAAGCGGTCGGGTGCTTCCGCGATTTCGCGATCCAGCGCATCGGGCGCGACGTACCGCCAGGCCGCGATCTCGGTTTCGTTGATCCGCACCGGCGCGTCGGACGTGCCGACGTACACCCAGCACAACTCCGATTCCGAACCGGCCTCGCCGTACTCGGCGTGGTATTGGAACTTGTAGACGAATTCGAGCGGGCAGGTGAACCCGAGTTCCTCGGCGAGGCGCCGACGGGTCGCGGTTTCCATGTCCTCGCCACCACGCGGGTGGCTGCAGCAACTGTTGGCCCAGTAGCCGGGCCACAGGGGCTTGCCGGTGGCGCGCTGCTGCAACAGCAACTCGCCCGCCGGGTTGAACACGAACAGCGAGAACGCGCGGTGCAGGATGCCCTGTCCGGCGTGCGCGTCGGCCTTGCTGGCGTGGCCGATCTCGCGATCGGCCGAGTCCACGAGGATCAGCCGTTCGCTCTCGAACGAAACCACCCGGTTGTCTGCGTCGTCAGCCAATGTTCGTTTCCATCGCCTGGTAGCCGGCCTGTTGCAGCGCGCGCACGACGCGGCCGGGATTGTCGGGGCAGAGCGCGATCATCGCGCCGCCGCCGCCGCCGCCGGTGAGCTTGGCGCCAACGGCGCCGTTCGCGCGCGCGACCTGGATCATCTCCTCCAGTTCCCAGCTCGATACCTGCAAGGCATTGAGCTGGCCCTGGCAGATATTCATCAGTTCGCCGAACTGCTGCAAGTCCCAGGCCGCCAGGGCCTTGATGCCCTGCATCGCGAGTGCGTCGATTTCGTCGAAGATGCGTTCGTACAGCTTGCGGTTGCGCTGCCAGGCTTCGCGCACGCACCGTACCGTTTTCGCGGTCAGGCTCTCCACCCCCGACAGGCCCACCACCATCGGCAGCGGCTTGGCGAAGTGCAGCGGTTCGACGACCGGGGGTTCACCGCGCTGGAACAGCAGCGGTTGCCCGTAGGTCGCCACGGTGTTGTCGATGCCGGACGGGGTGCCGTGCGCGACACGCTCGCATTCGTAGGACAATGCACAGACCTCACTGTCGGTGAGGCCGAGTGCGCAATGCCGGTCCAGCGCGCGTATCACCGCGACCGCGAGCGCCGCCGAGCCGCCGAGGCCGTTGGCACGCGGCAGGCTGGGATAAACCTGGATGCGCAGCGGCCGCTTCGTGAGTCCGAGCTTCTGCAGGATCAGGTCGAGCGACTGCAGCAGCGAACCGGGATGCTTGGTGCCCGGCACCAGGCGCTGCTCGACACCCCAGCGCGGGATGATGAGCTGGGTGCCGTCCTTCGATTCCTCGGCACGTGCGCGGATCGCCATCGGCACCGGCACCGCGATCGCGTGGCGGCCGTACACCACCGCGTGTTCGCCGAGCAGGATGGCCTTGCCGTAGCCGGTCGCGTACTCGGCCTCGTCCACCGGCTCGAAGCCGTGCGCGACGGTCTTCGCTTCGGGCTGCGCCTGGTCGGTGACTTCCGCGATGATCTCCTTGGCCTTCCACACCTTGATCTCTCCGCTGTCGAGCAAGCGTTCGACGACCGTGTCGAAGATTTCCGGGGCGGCGCCCGCCGTGGCGGCGACGCTGCGCGCGTGCAGCGTCATATGGCCCTGCTGGATGCCGTCGGTGACCAGCGCGCGCAGCGCCGAGAAGTTCTGTGCGAGTCCCACCGCGCCCATGATCTCGGCGAGCTCGCGCGCGCCTTGGGCTTTGAGCAGGCGCAGGTTGAGCGCCACGGTCGCGTTGGATTGCAGGTTGCCGCCGACGGTCCCGACCTTCATCGGCATCTCGATGTTGCCGACCAGGTTGCCTTCGTCGTCCTTGTACCAGCGGGTCAGCGAGGTGTAGTGCTCGCCGCGCGCCGCGTAGGCGTGCGCGGCGGCTTCGAGCGCGCGCCAGTCGTTGCCGGTCGCAAGCGCGACGGCGTCGACGCCGTTCATGATGCCCTTGTTGTGGGTGGCGGCGCGGTAGGGGTCGCACACCGCGAGGTCGTTGGCGAGGATGATGCCGTCGCGCACCTGTTCGCCGTCGTAGCCATTGCCCGCGAGGAGCTTGGTCGGGATCACGGCCTTCGCCCATACCAGCGCGCGGTCCGTGAGGTTGGACAGGATCCGCAGGAATACCTTGCCGCCGGTGATGCCCTCGACCAGCGGCGCCACCCCCTCGCACATGGTGTTGACCATGTTCGCGCCCATCGCGTCGCAGGTATTCACCAGCAGGTGCAGCACCACCATGTCGCGGCGGCCGTCGGCGGCTGGGTGGATGCGCACTTCGATGTCACGGGCACCGCCGCCGCGCGCGACCATCTTGGGATGCAGGCTGTTGGCGAGGTTGAGGATCTCCTGCTTGCGCTGCAGCAGCGCATTCTGCGCTGCCGGAGAATTGTCGACGTCGACGATCTGCACCTGGCCGATCAGGATCGGTTCGGTCGACCGCGTGGTGAAGCCGCCCGCTGCCCGCACCACCTTCGCCGCGGAGGACAGCGCCGCCACGATCGAGGGTTCCTCGACCACCAGCGGCACCACCCGGTCCTTGCCGTTGACCAGGAAGTTGAGGCCGAGCCCGAGCGGCAGGCCCATCACCCCGATGACGTTCTCGATCATCTTGTCGGCGCGCGCGACCGTAAGCGTGTGGCCGCCGCTCAACAGGGTCTGGAAGTCCTCGCGCGAAAGCATGCCGCGCTCGCGCACGAGGTTGACGCGCTCTGGCACCGACAACTTGTAGAAACCCGGCATTCTCGACTGATCCATGCTTGTTCCTCGAAGCTTCAATCGGCAACGTTCGTTTCCAGACCGCGCGGGTCCGCATCCAGTTCGATCACGGCGAATCCGGCTTCGGTGGCGCGCCCGGCGAATTCCTGCAACCGCATATCATCCATGGCGAACGTGACGCCCACGTCACCGCCGCCCGCGCCGCAGCTCTTGTAGACCACCCGGCAGTCCGCGGCAAGGGCAGCGAGGACGCGATGCCCGCGGCTCGCGATGTCCACGCCGCCGGCCTCGCCGAAGCGCGCGAGTGCGTGCGCATATTCTTCGAAGCTGGACAGGAAGGATGCGGCATCGCGGCCGGCAACGGCGTCGACACCGCGTAAAGCCATTGTAGCGAGTTCGCGGATGCGGCGGGCGTACTCCGCCGGCTCGCGCTCGCGCCACGCCGCGATCCTTGCCAGCATGTCGGCGGTGGAGGCCGGCCGGCCGCTGAACACGCAGCACCAGTGCAGTCCATGCGGGAGCCGCATTGGCACATAGCCGGGGGCGCCTCGGCGGAGCTCGAAGCGCGAGAGTCCGCCCGCGAGCGCGGCGGCGATGTCGATGCCGCTGCCGCGCCCATGCTGGATCGCGCGGTGCACCGCGATGGCTTCCTCGAGTGTCGGGTCGGGCCGCCCCGCGCACGCGTGCAACGCGCCGATGAGGGCGACCGTGATCGCGGCGCTGGAGCCGAGGCCGAGCTTCATCCGCCCATCGGCGTGGTCGAGGAAGAACGCGTCGCTGTCGAGTTCGACGCGGCAGGGCGGGAGCGTGGCCGCGAACGGCAGTTGCGCGAACAGCGCCGCCAGCCATTCCAGTCCGGGCACCGGCGCATGGTGCCATTCGACGCCATCGATACCCAAGCGCAGCGATGCTTCGGCGCCGAGCGTGGGCGAGACGATTTCCCATGCGGGGCCGGCGGTGGGAGTGAGTGCCACGCGGGCGCGGCGATCCACCGCCAGTACCAGCGCGGGCGCGCCTTCCAGCACCGCGTATTCGCCGAGCAGCACCAGCTTGCCCGGCGCGCTGGCGGTGACGTGCATCAGCCGTCGTCCCCGGCCGCACAATCCTCCACCGCGCGCTCCTCGACGACCCGCGCGCCGTGCCCCAATCCGCTGACGAGCACGTCCTCGACGCCCGGGATCTCGCGAAGGGCATCGGCGACGCGGCCTGCCGCTTCCGGCAGGCAAACGGCCTTCACCTGCGGACCGGCGTCGATCGTGAAGAACGTGCCCAGCCCTTCGGTGTCGCGAAGGGCGCGCACACGCCGCATGCATTCGACCGTCGCGCCGTTCCAGTAGACCAGCCCGGGGCGGGTGGAGAGCATGACCGCGTGCATCGCGAGGCAACTCGCTTCGCCGACGTCGGCCAGCTTGTCGAAATCGCGCACCCGCACCGCAGCGCGTGCAGCATCGAGGTCCCGTGCGCCGCCCGCGATCCAGTCGCGGTAGAACGGCGACGTGCGCCGCGTGAGGTCCATGCCCACGCGCGAACTGGTGGCTTTCGCGGCGCGCGTCGTGATCGCGATCACCACGCTCAGCGGCCATGCCTCCGGATCGAGCAGCGGCGTCGCAAAGGCGTCTTCGCCGTCGGCGCGCGCGCCGGCCGCCATTTCGACGAAACCGCCGAAGATCGAACGTGCTGCCGAGCCCGAACCGCGCCGCGCCAGCCGCGAAAGCGACGATGCGTCCAAACCCATTCCGAGCGCGCGGTCGGCCGCCACCACGAGCGCGGCAAAACCGGACGCCGAGGAGGCGAGGCCGGCGCCGGTCGGAAAGTCGTTCGCGCTGGCCACGCGTGCGCGGGTGGCGATGCCCGCACGGGTGCGCAGCAGGTCGAGGAACGCGGAAATCTTTCGCGACTCGGCCTCGTCGCAGCGCCCGTTCAACTCGATGTCGTCTTCGCCGAGTGCGGGATCGAAACGGACCGAGGTGCGCGTGTGCAATCCGTCGAGCGTGATCGACAGCGACCCCGACGCCGGCAGGTTCAGCGTATCGTCGCGCTTGCCCCAGTATTTCACCAGCGCAATGTTGGGATGCGCGAGGGCGGTCGCCCGCCCGGGTGGCGATGTCATCGGCAGTATCCGTTGGCCCGGAACCATTGTATTGCGTCGGACAACGCCTCCCGGGCGGGACGCGCACGATAGCCGAGTTCGGTTTCGGCGCGACGACTGGTGAAATACATCTTGTGCTGCGCCAGCCTGACGCCGTCGACCGTGATGGTGGGTGCGCGGTCGCGCACCCGCGCCCAGGCCTCGGCGGCGCGCGCGACCGGCAACAGCGCGCGGTGCGGCAACCGGACCCTCGGGCCCGCGCGCCCGGTCAGTTCCGCGACCGTCGAAAGGATCTCGCGCAGGCTCATGTTCTCGCCGCCGAGGATGTAGCGGCGCCCGCGCTCGCCGCGCTGGAACGCCAGCACGTGGCCCTCGGCGACATCGTCCACGTGCACGATGTTGAGCCCCGTGTCGACGTAGGCCGGCATCTTGCCGCGCGCCGCATCGACGATCATCTGGCCGGTGGGCGTGGGCTTGCGGTCGCGCGGCCCCACCGGGGCGGACGGGTTCACGATCACGATGTCCTGTCCGGCGCGCGCGCGGCGCCGCGCCATTTTTTCCGACAGGTATTTCGAGCGCTTGTACTCGCCGATCATGTCGGCGTAACTCGCGGGCGTTTCCTCGTCGGATGGCGTGCCGTCTTCATGCAGCCCCAGCGTGGCGACGCTCGAGGTGTGCACGACCCGCGCGACGCCGGTGCTGCGCGCGGCCGCGAGGATGTTGCGGGTGCCGCGCACGTTGTTCATGCGGATCTCTTCGGGATTGCGCGCCCACAGGCGGTAATCCGCGGCGACATGGAACAACCCCTCGCAGCCTTGCAACGCCTGCCGCAGCGTCGGGGGCTCGAGCAGGTCGCCGCGCGCAATCTCGACGTCCAGCCCATCGAGGCTGGCGATGTCGCTGGTCGGCCGCGCCAGCGCGCGCACGGTGAAACCGTGCCGCAACAGGGCGAGGCAAACCGCCGATCCCACGAATCCATTGGCGCCGCTGACGAGGACGCGGGCGCTCATGCGGCGACCGCGGCCCGCGCGGCAAGGCGCGCGGCCGAGGTCAGCGCGCGCCGCGCCTGCGAGAAATCCTGCGCGAGTCCCCGCGCCGCGCTCCACACCGGTGGACCCCCGAATGCGATCGCCGACAGCATCCGCCAGGACGGCCCGCCGCTGCCGCCGTCGAGCGCGCGCATGATCCGTCGCGGCAGTTCACGCCCCAGCGGATCGCAGATCGCCTTGACCGCAGCGAACGGCAGCCCTGCGCGGGCCGCGACGGCGGCGACCCCGGCCGCTTCCATGTCGACCGCGATCGCGCCCGAGCGCTCGGCGAGCGCGCGCTTGTCCGCCGGGTTCGTGATCGGTGTGTCCGACGACCACAGCGCGCCGCGCCGCACGGGCAAGGTCGCGGAACACGCCGCCACGATCCTGTCGCACGTCACCGCATCGGTGGCGAACCCGGGATCATCCGGTGCGTGCCGGATGCACTCGGGAACCACGATGTCGCCGGGTGCGAGGCTGTCGTCGAGTGCGCCCGCGACGCCCCAGTTCGCGAGTTGGCTTACGCCGCAGGCGAGCAGGCGCTCCGCCGCCCGCATCGCGTTGTGCGGACCGATTCCGGAGACAGCCACCCAGCCGTGCTGCCAGGGCGCGCAGTCACCGGGATGCAGCCGCGGCGCCCCGAGGCTGCGTGCTTCGGCGGGCAGCGCGACGACCAGCCCGACGCATTCAGCCCTTGCCACGGACATTGCGGTAGCGCACCAGCGCCCAATACGGGAAGTAGCGGCTGTAGCCGTGGTACTTCAAATAGAACACGCGCGGAAAGCCGGGTGCGTTGAAGCGCGTGTCGCGCCATTCGCCGTCGACCTGGGTCTTCAGCAGGTAATCGATGCCACGCGCGACTGCCGGGCTGTCCGCTTCGCCGGCCTGCATCAGCGCCAGCAACGCCCAGGCCGTCTGGGTGGGGCCGCTGCGTGCGCCGCGACCGCGGAGCCGCGGATCGAGGTAGCTGTCGTTGCCTTCGCCCCAGCCACCGTCGGCCTGCTGGACCGACTTCAGCCAGCGCGCCGCGCGCCGGATCCGGGGAGCATCGACGGGCATGCCGGCCGCGCGCAACGCCACCAGCACCGACCAGGTGCCATAGACGTAGTTGGTGCCCCAGCGGCCGAACCAGGCACCGTCCGGGGTCTGTTCGTCGAGCAGGAAACGGAGCACCCGGTCGCGGGATTCGCGGTCGCCGGGGCGGTCGAGCATGGACAGCAACGTCAGCACGCGGCCGCTGACGTCGCTGGTCGGCGGATCCAGCAGGGCGCCATGATCGGCGAAGGGAATCTGGTTGAGCCAACCGTGGTCGTTCTCGGCGTCGAACGCCGCGAACCCGCCGTTGCGCGACTGCATGCCGACCAGCCAGTCGGCCGCGCGGGCGATGGCTTCCGCATGGCGCGCGCGGTCCGGCGACTGGTGCATCGCGCGTGCGACCACCGCGGTATCGTCGAGGTCGGGATACGCATCGTTCCGGAACTGGAAAGCCCAGCCGCCGCCCGGAAGCCTGGGCCGGTACTCGCGCCAATCGCCCGGCGCGTCGCAGAGCTGGCGTTCGGCGAGCCAATCGAGGGCACGCCGGACCGGTTCGCCCGGCGCGTGCTTGTCTTCCTGCAGCGCCAGGCAGGCGAGCCCGGTATCCCACACCGGCGACACGCATGGCTGGCACCATGCCTCATGGTCGCGGACGACCAGCAGGTCATCGATGGCCTTGCGGGTTTCCTTGCGTGCAGGGTCGTCGGCCGGGTAGCCGAGCAACGCCAAGGCCTCGTAGGCATTGACCATCGCCGGGAAGATGGCGCCCAGCCCGCCGTCGCCATTGCGACGCTCCAGGATCCAGGCTTCCGCGCGCTTGAGCGCGCGCTTGCGGATCCGCCGTGGAATCAACCGCTCGCCGCGGCGCAGGGTTTGCTCGCACGCGAACAGGAGTCGATTCAGGAACGAGCGCGCCTGGAAGTAGTGCCGTTCCTGTTCCGGCGGAGTGACGAACAGTTCGCGGATATGCACGCCGCGCGGATTCGCCGCGCGCGCCTTCAGCGATGTCAGCACCGACAGCGGCACCATCACGGTTCGCGACCAGTACGACACCTTGGACAGGTTGAAGGGGAACCACTTCGGCAGCAGCACGATTTCCACCGGCACGAACGGCACGCCGCGCCAGGGCAGCTCGCCGAACAGGGCCAGGGCGATGCGGGTGAACACATTGGCTCGCGCAGCGCCACCGCGCTCCAGGATCGCCGAGCGCGCCCGCACCATGTGCGGCGCGTCCGGCCGGTCGCCCGCGAGCTTCAGGGCGAAGTAGCACTTCACGCTGCAACTCACGTCCATCGCGCCGCCGGGGTAAAGCGGCCAACCGCCGTCGCGGTGTTGGTGGTCGCGGAGATAAGCGGCCAGCCGCGATTCGAGCAGGCGGTCGGATTCGCCGAGATGGTGCAGCATCAGTATGTATTCGGCAGGGATCGTGCAGTCGGCTTCCAGCTCGTACTGCCAGTAGCCTTCCGCGTGCTGGTGCGCGAGGAGGCTGGAACGCGCGGAGTCGATAGCCGCGGCGAGAGGCCCCGGCGTCCGCTCGCGGGTGGTGATGCCGGCGTGTGCGGCGGGACGTCCGTGCGGGATTCCGGAATCGGGGGCCATGGCTATTTGGACGTCACAGCGTGGGCGGGCCCGCAGGCATCGCTGCGCGGCCAGGCCGAATGCGGGCCGGGCAGCAGCCCGCCCCAGTCCTCCGCCAGCGCCTGCAACGGCAGGCCGTACGCGAGCCGCGCGAACCAGCGCCGCAACACCCGGCTGTAGCCCGCGAACAGGTGCGTTGCGATCACCACCTTCTTGACGACCTGGCGTGACACCTTCACCTGCGCGCCGGCGGTGAAATCCGGCTTGGCCAGGATCGAGGCGAGGGTACGCATCGCGAGTCCCACTGCGATCAGGCAGAAGCGGCGGATCCCGACCTCCTTCTCCGGGATCAACAAGGTGTAGTTGAGCGCGTTCCGCAGATGGCTATGGGCGACGCCGATCAGTTGCGCATAGGCATGCCCGAACGCGGCCGGCACGTCGTTGCGGCGAATGGACTTGAGGTCGACGCCTTCTTCCGCGAACAGGTCGCGCGGCAGCCAGCAGACACCGCGATCGCGGTCCTCCCAGAAGTCCTTGAGGATGTTGGTCATCTGCAGGCCTTGCCCGAACGACACATCCAGCGACGACATGGCTTCGCGATGCTCGGCGATGCGCGGCGAATAGTCGCAGAAGAGTTCGGTGAGCGTCTGGCCGACGATGCCGGCGACGTAGTAGCAGTATCGGTCCATCTCGCGCATGTCGGCCAGTCCGGCCGTGCTCGCCTCGCGCTCGAAGCTCGGCATGCCGGTGCACATCGTGCGGATGCAGCGCGTCAGTGCTTCGCGCTGGCGCAGGTTGAAACTGTCGGTGATCTCGATGATCGCCGGCGCATGCTCCACGAGGTCTCGTTCGGCGGCGAGGGTGTTGCCATTCAGCAGCGGAGAAAGGTCACGCGCGAACGAAGCGGGATCTTCCGTGGATGCCACCACGCGGGTGAAGCGGTCATGGAATTGCTGCTTGACGTCGGCAGCCAGCGACTGCTCGTCCTCGATCGTGTCCGCGATCCGGCACAGGAGATAGGCGTTGGCGATCACCGTCCGCAGGCGCGGGTCGAGTTGCGGAATCGTCAATGCGAAGGTGCGCGAAACCGCCGGCAGGATCCGGTCCTGATAAGCCCGGGCGGCGCGTTGTGGTGTGCGTGCTGCGGCATGGCTCATCATCCTGCTCGTCTCCTTCGGCCTGCGCCTTCGGGTCACCCGCTGATCGTACCGATTGTCCGTG
>DASSNH010000138.1:0-4315 GCA_035701405.1 Rhodanobacteraceae bacterium | reverse complement strand
CGGATGCGTGTCGCGTTGCGCATCCGTGCTCCTTCCATCCAGCAGGAGCTCAATGATGCCAAGCAATCCCAGATTGAAGGCTTTAGTCGTTGCCATGGGCCTGGCCGCCGGATCGGCGGCCATTGCTGCGACGCCGCCCGCGGGTGCGGCCAATACGGCGGTCGTCACGCAGGCGACCCGCTTGCGACCGGGCGATTCCGTCATCGGTGCGATGGCGCCCAACCAGCGGCTGCGCGTGACGATGTCGCTGCACTGGCGCAACCAGGCGCAATTGCAAGCGTTCATCGCCCAGCCGCACCACAAGAACCTCAGCCACGCCGAGTTCATGGCCGCGTACGCGCCAACCACGGCGCAGGTGGACCAGGTCAAGGCGTTCATGCAAAAACAGGGTTTCACCCATGTCTCGGTGACGCCCGACAACCTGCTGGTGTCCGGCGAAGCGTCGGTCGGGACGGTCCAATCGGCGTTCCGCACCAGCATGGTGAACGTGCGCACCCGCAACGGGCGGCTGGCGTTCGCCAACGCCACGCCGGCGCGCATTCCCACCGCATTGCGCGGTGTCGTCAACGAAGTGCTGGGCTTGCAGAACGTGCACAAGTTCCACGTGATGCCGGCCAAGCCGATGGCGTCGACCCAGGCGACGACCGGGCACAACCCCGCCGATTTCGCGTCGATCTACGGCGCCGGCGGCACCGCGACGGCGTCGTCGGTCAGCGTCGGCATCATCACGCAGGGCAGCATGAGCAACGTGCTGGACGATTTCCAGACGTTCCTCGGCCAGAACGGCTACGGCAACATCCCGATGAACGTGGTGACGGTGGATGGCGGCAGTTCCGACACCAGCGGCGACGCCGAATGGGACATGGACAGCCAGGCGATCGTCGGCATCAGCGGCGGCGTGCAGGCACTGTACCTGTACGACATCCCGCAGTTGACCACCCAGGATCTGGTCGACGGCTTCAATCGCGCCACCACCAGTGGCCAGGTCCGGGTCGTGAACGTCTCGATCGGCGGTTGCGAAAGCGGCGCCGAAACGAACGGTGCGGCCACGGGCGACAGTGTCTTCCAGGAAGCCGACGCCGAAGGCATCACGTTTTCGATCTCGTCGGGAGATTCCGGCGCCGACGAGTGCGGCGACGGCGGCGTGACCCCGAGCTGGCCGGCCGATTCGCAATACGTGGTCGCGGTGGGGGGTACCACGCTCAATACCAGCGGAACGAGCTGGACCGGCGAAACCGTCTGGAGCGGTACCGGCGGCAGCCCCAGCACCTTCGAGGCGATGCCGAGTTGGCAGCAGGGCGTGGGACAGAACGCGGGTCATTCCACGCGCGGCGTGCCCGACGTGGCCTTCGATGGCGATCCCAATTCCGGGGCGCTCGTGATCGTCGATGGTTCGACCGAACAGATCGGCGGAACCAGCCTCTCCTCACCGCTGTTCGTGGGCGTGTGGGCGCGCACCCTGGCGGCTGATTCGAGCCTCGGCTTCGCGGCGCCGCTGGTTTACGCGGATGCCGCCTCGCATTACGCGTCCGATTTCCACGACGTGACACAAGGCGGCAACGGCGGCGAGTCGGCCGCGACGGGGTGGGACTACACCACCGGCTTCGGCTCGATCAACATCGCGAGCTTCGTGGGCAACGTGGCCGGCAGTGGTGGCGGTGGTACGTCGCCGCCTCCCCCTCCGCCTCCGCCGCCGCCGCCACCGCCGGGCGACACGTTCTCGAACAATCACCAATACGTGATCTGGGACGACAGCACGGCGACCAGCAAGATCTCGGTGACGGGCGAGCCGGGTGCCGCACCCTCCGACCTTCCGGTGCACGTGAACATCACGCACAACTGGTCGGGCGATCTGGAAATCGTGTTGTATGCGCCCAACGGCGCCTACGCGATCCTGCAATATCCCGATTACGACAACGACGGCAACATCGACAAGACGTACGACATCAACGCCTCGTCCGTATCGAGCAACGGCACCTGGAAGCTCAAGGTGATCGACGACAACATCTGGGGTGATGGTGCCGACTACGGAACCTTGAACGGCTGGAGCATGACGTTCTGAGGAAAACGGCCGTCAGGCAACCGCTTCATTGCAATGCTTGGGTCCGGTCCTCGGGCCGGACCCTTTTTCGGCCACCATGGCTGTCGCACATCCGGCCCCCCCCGCGATACCCGCTGGCAGAAAGCGTGCGCCTTGCCCCGGCGAAGACAACGGGTCACGGCGCGAGGGCACCCTGCAGCACCGTTCCGGGCCGAACGCGCACCTTGCTGCGTTGCAGCGTGACATGTATTCGCAAATGCGACTAGCGTGCTGAAGCCTGTGATCGCGAGGGCGTCGCAGGCGGTCGTCTCAAGGCACGCATCACCCGCGCGCTTCGTGCGTGTCCGTGCGAAGTCCGGGCAGTGTATCTCGGGGAGGGATCAACCCGGCCGGCAGTTCGTCCTGCGCTCCACGCGCAGATTCGCAGCCCGGTCGACTTTCGTGTACCCCGCAAGGAGATCTCGATGTCAAGCAAGTTCCGTTTGAAGAGCCTGGTTGCCGGGCTTGGCCTCACCGCTGCCACGCTGGCTTGCGCTGCGGCGCCCGGCGCCAGCACGGTAGCTGCGCACGCAACCGCGCTGCACCCGGGCGACACCGTCGTGGGTCCGGTCTCGCTGACCCGGCCGCTGCGCGTGGCGATTTCGCTGAAACTGCGCAACGAGGCGTCGTTGCAGGCGTTCATCGCCAATCCGAACCACACCAATCTCACTCCGGCGCAGTTCACGGCGGAATACGGGCCGAGCAAAGCAGATGCGAATGCCGTCGCCGCATGGCTGAAGCAACACGGCTTTTCCAACATCTCGATTTCGCCCAATCGCGTGTTGGTTTCGGCGACGGCTTCCGCCGGTAGCGTGCAATCCGCTTTTCACACGAACATGGTGCGGGTCCGCACGCATGACGGCCGCAGCGCGTTCGCCAACACGAGCAATGCTTCGGTTCCCGCGTCGCTCCATGGCGTGAGCGGCGTGATCGGCCTGCAGAGCGTGCATGTGCCGCATCGCGTGAAGGGCAAACCGCCGCGCGGGGGCGGCGGCTCGATCATCGGCCACGATCCCGTTCAGTTCCCGGCGATTTACGGCGGCGCCAGTCTGCCGACCGCCGCCGGCGTCACGGTCGGGATCATTTCCAACGGGGACCTTCGCCAGACGATCGCCGACCTCAACACCTTCACCTCCCAAAACGGTCTGGCAACGGTGACGACACAGATCGTCAACACCGACGGCACCGGGACCGACACCAGCGGCACCTCCGAATGGGATCTGGACAGCCAGGACATCGTGGGCATGGCCGGCGGCCAGGTGGGCAAGATCGTCTTCTACGACATCCCGACTCTGTTGAATACGAGTATGGTGGACGACTTCAATACCGTGGTCAGCGCGAATGCGGCCAAAGTGATCAACGTATCACTGGGCGAATGCGAAACCTCGGCCAGGAGCGATGGTTCGGCCGCAGCGGCCGATGCGATTTTCCAGCAGGCCGATGCCCAGGGGCAGACGTTCTCGGTATCCACGGGAGACGCGGGCTCGAACGAATGCGGCGGCAGCCCGCACGGCACCACGCCGAGCTGGCCCGCCAGCTCGCCCTACGTGGTCGCGGTGGGCGGCACAACCCTCAATGCCACCACCACGGCCTGGCAAGGCGAGACCGTGTGGGCCGATACGGGAGGCAGCGCCAGCACCTTCGAACCGATCCCGAGCTGGCAGGTCGGAGTCGGCCAGAACGCCGGCAGCCGGTATCGTGGCCTGCCCGACATCGCGTACGATGCCGATCCCAATAGTGGCGCGATCATCGTCGTCAACGGCGGGCTGCAGCAGTGGGGCGGTACCAGCCTGTCGTCGCCGCTGTTCGTCGGATTCTGGGCGCGCATGATTGCCGCCAAGGGCACCGGTATCGGATTTGCCGCGCCGAAGCTCTACCAGTTGCCGGCATCGGCCTTCCACGACGTGACTTCCGGCAGCAACGGTGGCGAGAGCGCGGCGCCGGGTTGGGATTACACCACCGGGTTCGGCAGCATCATCATGAACCAGGCGGCTTCATCGCTCTGACGACCGGTTTCCACGAGGACCTGGAGCCCGGCGCATTGCCGGGCTCTTTTTTCTGGCGCCACGGGATCGCGAAGGCTTGTTACCAGAGTCCCTCGAAGCGGTTGGCGGCACGGTTCTTGCGGACGTGGCGCGGATCCCAGATGCGGCCGTTCATCGCGATCCACACGCCATCGTCCAGGGTCTGCACGGCGCCCACCGCGCAGCCGATGTTGAACACGGCATCCGAGCC
>DASSNH010000137.1:0-3718 GCA_035701405.1 Rhodanobacteraceae bacterium | reverse complement strand
CGCTGCCGGCGGAAGCGCAATCGGACGCGACCCGCGAATGGCGTGTGCGGATCGCGGTCGCGCAGGGCAACTGGAAGGCGGCCCGGGCCGCGATCAACGCGCTGAGCCCGGACCAGCTGCAGCGCGACGAATGGCGGGACTGGCGGGCGCGCGTGGCCCAGAAGCTCGGGCAGGCCGACACCGCCCGCGACGACTATGCGGCGCTCGCGCAACAGGCCACCTTCTACGGTTTCCTCGCCGCCGACCGCGCGGGGCTGCCGTACACGATTTGCCCGGAAACCATTCCCGCCGATGCGATCGCGGACGCGAAGATCAAGGCGATCCCCGGCTTCGCGCGCGCGTTCGAGTTCTTCGCGCTCGGCATGCTGCATTCCGCCCGCCGTGAATGGAGCCGCGCGTTCCAGGACCTGTCGCCGCCGGAGCAACGCCAGGCCGCGGCGCTGGCTTCGCGGATGGGCTGGTACGACCGCGCGATCTTTGCGTTCGGCAAGTCGGGGGACCTGCAGTACTACGCGCTGCGGTTTCCGCTGGCGGACGAGGATCGCGTACTCGAAGCCGCGCAGGCTGCCGGCATCGACCCGGCCTGGACGTTCGCCATCATCCGCGCCGAAACGGCGTGGCAGCCGGACGCGCGCTCGGGCGCCGACGCGCGCGGCCTGATGCAGTTGTTGCCCGGCACCGCCGAGCTGGTGTCGCGCCGCAGCGGCCTGCCCTACCCGGGACCATCCAGCCTGTACGACCCCGACGTCAACATCCCGCTGGGCACCCGCTATCTCGCGCACCTCGGGATGCGCTTCAACGGCAGCCCCTGGCTCACCTCCGCGGCCTACAACGCCGGTCCCGGCAACGCACAGCGCTGGGTCGATGCGCGCGGCAACCTCGACCCGGAAGTCTTCATCCTCACGATCCCGTTCAACGAAACACGCGACTATGTCACGCGGGTTATGTCGTTCGCGACGATCTACGGATGGCGGCTGCACGGCGCGCCGATGGCGGTGTCTTCGCGGCTGCCTGCGATCGGCACCCCGTATGACCCGGCGGTCGACCCGCCGCGCAAACAGGTCGTTTGCAAGACACCTGCACCCGCGGCGCCGGCCGCTTCGACCGCGACACCCGCAACACCGGCCCCTGCAAGGAGTGCATCGCAATGAACCCCAAGCGTTACCTCGTACTCGGCGGTACCGGTTTCATCGGTCGCAACCTGCTCGCGGCACTGGCGCCGTCGGGTTGCGGCATCACGGTCCTCAGCCGCAATCGCGAGCGGCGGCGCGCGATCAACGTATTGCCGAACGTGCGCACGTTCAGCGCGGACGTCTACGATCGCAAGGTGCTCGAGAAGTACCTCGTGGGCGCCGATGCGGTCATCAACCTGGTGGGCATCCTCAACGAGAGCGGCAACGCGACTTTCACCCATGCGCACGTCGATCTCACCGCGACCTTGATCGCGGCTTGCCGGCAGGCGGGGGTGCGGCGCATCCACCAGATGAGCTCGCTGAACGCCGGCGAGCGTGCCTCGAAGTACCTGAAGACGCGCGGCGAAGCCGAAGCCCAGGTGCGCAACTCCGGCATGGAGTGGACCATCTACCGGCCCAGCCTGGTGTATGGGCAGGGCGACGGACTGGTGTTCCGGTTCCTGAAGCTGCTGAAGCTCTTGCCCGTGCTGCCGCTGGCGCAGCCGCACGCGAAGATCGCGCCGGCCTACGTGGGCGACGTCGCCGAAGCCTTCGTACGCTGCCTCGGCGACCGCGGCACGATCGGGCGGATCTATGAACTCTACGGCCCCGACACCCTGGAGCTGGTTCGGATCGTGCGGATGATCCGCGATGCCGCCGGATTGCGGCGGCCGGTGATCCCCCTGTCCGCGGGGCTCGGCAGACTGCAGGCCGCGATGGCCGAAATGATCCCCGGCAAACCGTTCTCGCGCGACAACTTCCATTCGCTCGGCGTCGATTCGGTGGGCACGCGCGACGGCTTCGGCGAACTCGGCATCTCGCCGCGACGTTTTGCCGCGATGCTGCCCAGCGTGCTCGGCGAGCACGCGCGCGCGTACCTGGCCGACATCCGACGCGCCACCCAGGAAATCTGACGAATGGCCGATGCCGGCCATCGCGTTTTCCTGGTCGGCGGCGCGGTGCGCGACGCCATGCTCGGACGCCCGCACGGCGATCGCGACTACGTCGTGGTCGGCGCGACGCCCGAAGACATGCTGGCGCAGGGCTACAAGCCCGTCGGCAAGGATTTCCCGGTGTTCCTGCACCCCGACACCGGCGAGGAATACGCGCTGGCCCGCACCGAGCGCAAGACGGGCCCCGGCTACCACGGCTTTGCGTTCCACGCCGCGCCGGACGTGACGCTGGAACAGGACCTCGCCCGCCGCGACCTCACGATCAATGCGATGGCGCGCGACGAGGCCGGTGCACTGGTCGATCCGTACCGCGGCGAACGCGACTTGCGCGAACGGATCCTGCGGCACGTGTCGCCCGCGTTCGCCGAGGATCCGGTGCGGATCCTGCGGGTCGCGCGTTTCCACGCACGCTATGCGCCGCTCGGTTTCAGGATCGCCGACGAAACCGTCGCCTTGATGCGCTCGATGGTCGAGGCCGGCGAGGCCGCGCATCTGGTGCCCGAGCGGGTGTGGGCGGAAACCCGCAAGGCGCTCGCCGAACCCGAACCCTCCGCGTTCCTCCGCGCGCTGCGGACGTGCGGCGCGCTCGCCGTCGTGTTTCCGGAAATCGACGCCTTGTACGGCGTACCGCAACCACCCCAACATCACCCGGAAGTCGATTGCGGCGCACACCTCGAGCTGGTACTCGATCAAGCGGCACGGCTCGCGCCGGGCGACGACCTCGCCGGATTCCTGGCGCTCACCCACGACCTCGGCAAGGCGCGGACGCCGGCAGCCGAATTGCCGAAACACATCGGCCACGAGCACCGCGGCCTCGCCCCGCTGCGCGCGCTGTGCGAGCGGCTGCGCGTTCCTGCCGAATACGCCGAGCTCGCAGCGCTGACCTGCCGGCACCACCTCGAATCGCATCGCGCGCTGGAACTGAAGCCGGCGACGGTGTTGAAGCTGCTGGAAGCCTTCGATGCGTTCCGGCGTCCCGCGCGGCTCGATCCCTTCCTCATCGCCTGCACCGCCGACAAGCGCGGCCGGCTGCACCACGAAAACGACGCCTACCCCCAGGCCGACTTCCTGCGCGCCGCCCGCGACGCCGCGCGCGCGGTCACCGCGCAGCCGTTCATCGAACAGGGTTTGCAGGGCACCGCCATCGGCGACGCCATGCGCCGCGCGCGCATCGATGCCATTGCCGCGCTGCCGCGGGAATGACGAGATCGCAGTGGGGCTTCAGCCTGCGGTAGCCGCTTGCGCGCGAGCCGCCGCTGGTCGGAGGGCAGGCCGGCGGCCGGCCCGCGTCAAAGCCGCTCGCTGCGATCGACCGCGACCAAGGGGGCGAACGCGGCATCGGCATCGATCCCACGCGCGAACAGCATCGCCTCGAAGCGCTCGCCCATTTCCCCGGGCAAGGTGAGGCGCTTCACCTGCTGCGCCAGCGCGTAGCGTGCGGCTTCGTCAGGCTCGGCGGCGTAGGCTGCGGCGAACAGTTCCTCGAGCCCGGCCGCGACCAGGAATTCGGACTGGAAACAGCAGGCCACCGGTTCGAAACCGGCCGCGATCCCGGCTTCGGCGAGCGCGGTGAAATCCACCGAGGCGGTGATG
>DASSNH010000136.1:0-4623 GCA_035701405.1 Rhodanobacteraceae bacterium | reverse complement strand
GACGCCGATGTCTACGAGCCGGGCCTGTACTGGCTTTACCGCGACGTGCTGACGTTCGGCGTGTCGGGCATCCATGTCGTGGGGACCGAGGGGCACGAGTTGCACCCGGCCGCCGACCTGAATTTCCATTGGCCGCTGGGCCGGAATTTTGCCCTTTCGGCTGGGCTCGGCATCGCCCGTTACGCCGTGCCCTATGGACATTCGGCCCATGAGCGCTATCACACCGGTTATTACCGTTATGGCCAGGCGGGCCTGATCTGGAGCCAAGGCGCCTGGCAGGTCGAACTTGATCGCGTGGTGGTCGATTCCGGCGCACACGGGTATCTCGAGGGCCGGGTCGCTTCGCCGTGGCTCGCGACGATTTCCCGGTCCTTCTGAAGCCCTCCCGCTCGCACCCGCCCCGCGAATCCGCCTTCGCCAAGGCAACCTTCCCCCGCCGGACCGGCACCCACCCTTGAGATTGGTCGTTCCACAGCATCGATGACCGAAGCCCGAGACGAGGCCGATTCCCGAGACCGCCTGCTCCTCCAGCGCATGGCGGCAGGGGATCGCGCGGCGCTGGAGGCGCTCTATCGCGCCTATCACGGCGGCCTGGCGCGCTTTCTTTCGCGGCTGACGCGGCGGGCCGACCTGATCGAGGAGGTCATCAACGATTGCTTCTGGATCGCGTGGCGGAAGGCGGACGGATTCCACGGCGATTCGCGCGTTTCCACCTGGCTCATGGGCATCGCCTACCGCTGCGGCCTGAAGGCGCTGCGGCAGCGCGGCGACGAACCGGTGGACGATTACGCGTTGCGGGAAGACCGCGGCCCTTCGCACGACCCGGATGAGGATCGTCAACTCCGCGACTGGCTGGGCAAGGCACTCGAGCACCTGTCCGCGGATCAGCGGGTCGTGGTCGAACTGGTTTACGGGGTCGGCAACAGCCTGGAGGAAGTTGCGGCCATCATGCAGGCGCCGGTCGGCACCGTGAAGGCACGTTTGTTCCACGCGCGCATCAAGTTGCGCAACGTGCTTCCGGCGCTCGCGGGTGAAACGCCTGCGCAACGAGAGAAACATTCATGACCATCGAGACGAATTCCGGCAAGGATTGCACCCGCGCCTGGGAAGTCATGCCCTGGGTGCTGCAGGCCGCGGCGCCGCGCGAGCAGGGCGAGTGGTTGATGCACCACCTCGCGCAATGCGAAGCGTGCAGCAATGAATTCGCGCAGCAGAGCCGCTTGCGCAGCGCCCTGGCGTTGCCGATGGACGTTCCGGTCGACGTCGACTCGGGGCTGAAGCACCTGCTCGAGCGCCTCGACGCTCCGGAATCCGAAGTACTGCCTGCACAGCAGCGCCACGTCAGCCGCTTGACCCGGGCCCTGGCCGTCGCGGTGCTGGTGCAGGCGATCGGGATCGGCGTGCTCGGACTGAGGCTGTGGTCGGACCAGGCCCCGCAATACCGGACCCTCAGCCAGCCTGCGGCGATCGAACCGGCGGGCGCGATTCGCGTCGCGCCATCGACATCGATGACGGTGGCCAACTGGAACGAATTGCTGCACGATTTCGACCTGCGGGTGGTCGATGGACCGAACGCCGTCGGCGCGTACACCGTCGTACCAAAGGCGTCCGCCGCGCAGTCCGCGCAGCTTCTCCAGGCGTTGCGCGCCTCGCGCAGCATCCGCCTCGCGGAGCCCGTCGACGATACGCCATGAAACACGGCGCCCTTCTGCTCGCCGCTGCGGCCATCGCCTGGTGCGCGGCGGCGCACGCGCGGTCCGTGGCACCGCCTGGTGGAAGCTTCGCCGCCCAGACCGTTCCGGCGAAAGGCGCGGCGGCGCTCGACGCACGCCGTGACATCGTGCTCGCGGTCGCCGACCCGCTGGCGCCACCGGCGATGCACGCGGGCTCCAGCTTGCTCGGCTATGTTCCCGCCAGCCACTACGGCGGCGCCGGCATGCGCGCGGCGCTCACGCTCACGGCGCTGAAGCAACGCTACGGCTGGCGCGAATTGGAGGGCTGGCCGATCAAGTCGCTGGGCCTCTACTGCATCGTGCTGGAACCCCCAGGCGGCGCGGACCGCGCGGCCCTCCTCAAGCAACTCGCGGCCGATGACCGAGTCCGCCTCGCCGAACCGCTGCGCAGTTTCTCGGTCTATTCCGGCACCGCGCCGGCACCGCACCAGTACAACGATCCCTACGTCGACCTCGAGCGCGGCTTCATCGATACCGCCGCCGCCCGGGCGCACGACTGGAGCCAGGGCAAGGGCGTCGACGTCGCGGTCGTGGATACCGGCGCCGACACCACCCATCCCGACCTGCACGGCCAGATCCGCGGCGCCTACAACGAGGTCGATGAGGATGCGGGCGCGTTCAACGGCGACCACCACGGTACCGAAGTCGCCGGCATCATCGCCGCAATCGCCAACAACCACGTCGGCATCGTTGGCATGGCCCCCAAGGCCACGCTCAGCATCTACAAGGCTTGCTGGTATCCGCCCGAGGCGGCCGGCGCGCGCTGCAACTCCTTCACGCTCGCCAAGGCGCTGGCGGCGGTCCTGGACAACACCGACGCCCGCGTCGTCAACTTGAGCCTCGGCGGGCCGGCCGATCCGCTGCTCGCGATGCTGCTCCGGCAATTGCTGGGGCAGGGTCGCATCGTGGTGGCGGCGATGCCACCCGACGGCGATCTCGGCGGATTCCCGGACGAGGCGCCCGGGGTCATCGTCGTGCGCACCACCGGGGCATCGACGGCGCCGCCCGGTGTGTTGAGCGCGCCCGGCCGCGACATCCTCACGACCCAGCCCGACGACGGCTACGACTTCAGCTCCGGATCGTCCATGGCTGCCGCGCACGTCAGCGGCATCGCCGCGCTGCTGGTATCGCTGGCGCCGGGCCTGGACGCGCGCACGATCCACGACCTCCTGCTGCGCAGCAGCGAGACCGTCGATGGGACGCTCCAGGTGAATGCCGCGGCGGCGGTGGCAGCCCTGCGCAACCAGGAGGCTTCGCTCCATGACTAGCGCGGATGCTCCGTTGGCGCTGGCCGATGTGGCACCGGCATCGGGGACTACGAGTGGCCACCACCCCGCCGCCACTGCCGAAGACCCGGCGCCCGACGTCGCCGACGAAATGCTGCCGCGGCACGAGGCCGCGATCGACTGGGTAGGCATGCAGGGCATCGCGATGCCAATCCTGTTCGATGCCGGCGACGGCAACCTGCAGCGCTGCCACGCCAGGGTCGACGTCTTCGTGAACCTGGCGCGTCCGGACCGGCGCGGTATCCACATGTCGCGCCTGTACCTGTTGGCGAGTCGGCACCTCGACGATGAACCCCTCCGCGCGGGAATGCTGGAGGCACTGCTGCGCGCCTTGGTGCGATCGCACGAGGGTTTGGCCGACCGCGCGCGCATACGGATCCATTTCGAATACCTTGTACGCAGGAGGGCCTTGCGCACGCATCACCACGGCTGGCGCGCCTACCCGGTCGTCGTCGAGGCTGTCCTCATCGGCGACGCTTTCCACCTGGAGCTCGCCACGCAGGTCGTGTATTCCTCGACCTGCCCGGCTTCCGCCGCGCTGTCGCGCCAACTGATCCAGAGGCAGTTCGCCGCGGACTTTCCGGCGGGCGAATCGGTGGACCACGCCGCCGTACTGGCCTGGCTCGGCGCGCGCGGCATCGTCGCCACACCGCACGCGCAGCGCAGCGTCGCGCAGGTACGGGTGCGGCTCGCGCACGAAGCGCCGTTGAACCTTGCCGGCCTGCTCGAGCGGATCGAGGGATCGCTTCGGACAGCCGTGCAGACGGCGGTCAAGCGCGAGGACGAGCAGGCTTTCGCGCTCGCCAACGGCGAAAACCCGATGTTCTGCGAGGACGCGGCGCGGCGCATCCGGCGCGTGCTCGACGCCGACGCGGACGTTGACGCTTACCACGTTCGTGTCGAGCACCAGGAAAGCCTGCATCCCCACGACGCGGTTGCGCAGGTGCACCGGGGTCTGCCGGGATCCGCGCACGCCGCCCGGATCGAGCATGACTTCTTCGTCTGAACGGGCGATGCGCGCCGTCGGCCTGCCATTGGCGGTGCTGGCGATCGTGCTCGCCCTCGCCGGTGCACTGGCCATTGCCCGACAAGCGGCTGCGCAAGTCGTCCATCCCGTCGTTTCGACCAGCGCGCTGACCGAGCAGGATTTCCACCGCATCCTGCCGAAGCTCGTCGCGCAAACGCCCCTGGCGAAATCGGACCGGACCGATCCACAGGCCGATGCGCTGCCGGCGCGTGCGTTGACCACCGAGGACTTCAAGCGGATGTTGCCGCGCACGGATATGCGCAGCGACGCGGATGCGAACGCACATCCGCGCGTCCATGCCTGGCTCGACAGCGGACCAGCCACCCCCTTCGACGCCGCCGCGATCGCGAAGAATCCCTTGGCGCCAGATGCGATCGCGATCGGAGCCAAATCCTGCGTCGCCTGCCATTCGCTGGAAAACGTGCACGCGTCGCACTCGCTGCATGTGCAGGCGTTCCGCGCCGACATCTCGGGAGCGGGCGCGGCGGCGGCCTGCGAAGCCTGCCACGGACCGGGCTCCGCGCATGCGAAGGATCCGACCCAACCGGGCCTGATCATCGCCTTCACCCGCGACGCC
>DASSNH010000135.1:0-5343 GCA_035701405.1 Rhodanobacteraceae bacterium | reverse complement strand
TGCCGCCAGCTTTGCGAGGTCGTGCTCCCACGGCTCGAATTCCGCAGCTGGGGCCCCGGTGCGCAGCAGCGCATTGCGCTGCCGCAGGGCCCGCCTCCAAATCCGCCAAGCCTGCAGCGAATCGTGTTCCACGTGGAACACACTCCAATCCAGGAAGCTTCGCCGCGTTTCCGATGGCCCTACGATCAGCGATTGACTCTCGGGACCGAAATACACGACCGGGCAACTGGCGAACAGCGGGGCAAGGGTGGTGAGGTCGGCGCCATCGAGGCGTGCCTGCCAGCGATCCCGCCCCCGGCGCAAGCCGATCCGCTGCCGAGCCTGGTCCTTGCGCGAAAGCTCGGCATGGACGAGGTATTCATGCGTGCCATGCCGGCCGGGCGCCCCCCGGCCACCCGCCCGGAATGAACGACCATGCGACAGGATGTAGGCGGCCTCCAGCACGCTGGTCTTGCCGGCGCCGTTGGGGCCGACGAGCCAGTTGATCCCGCTCGAGGGGACAAACTCGAAACGTTCAAAGCAACGCAGGTTCGAGGCGCGCAGCAGGTTGATGTTCACCGCGGCGTTCCCACCGGACCGGGCGGCCCGCCATGGATCAAAGCCGCAACGGCATGATCACGTGCTGGGTCTGCTCGCTGGCGGCCCCGCGCAGCAAACAACTGGATTGTGCGTCGCGGAGCTGCAGGTGCACCTGGTCTTCGTCGAGCGCGCCGAGCGCATCGAGCAGGTAACCCACGTTGAACCCGATCGCGATGTCGCCGGCCGGCGTCTCCGCCTCGATCTCCTCGAAGGCCTCTTCCTGTTCGGGGTTGTGTGCGATCACGCGCAGGCAGTTGGGACTGACCTCGAGCCGGACGCCCCGGTATTTTTCATTGGACAGGATCGCCGCACGCTGCAGGGCGTTGCGGATGGCTTCCCGGTCGACCCGCACGATCTTGTCCGCGCCCAGCGGAATCACCGCCTCGTAATCGGGAAAGCTTCCGTCGATCAGCTTGGATGTGAAGGTCACGTCGCCGCGCCGGACCCGGATATGGTTGGCGGAGAATTCGATGTTGACCGGATCCTCGGAGGACTCGAACAGCCCCAGCAGTTCGGTCACGCCTTTCCGGGGCACGATCAATTGGCGCTTGCCCTTGGCAGTGCCTTCAAGCGCGCATTCGGCCATCGCCATGCGGTGGCCGTCGGTCGCCACGCACCGCAACTCGCTCCCGCGCAGATCCAGCAGCAGCCCGTTGAGGTAATACCGCACGTCCTGGTTGGCCATTGCAAACGACGTACGTTCGAGGAGCCGGCGAAGGTTTCCTTCCGGCAAGGCAATCCTGTCGGTGACCTCGATCTCGTCGGTCGTGGGAAATTCGTCCGCGGGGAGGCTCGCCAAGGTGTACCGGCTGCGCCCGGCATGCATCACCACCCGGTCGCCCTTCACCTGCACGTCCACCTTGACCCCGTCCGGCAAGGCGCGAACCAAGTCGAACCACTTGCGCGCGGGAATGGTCGTCTCGCCATCCTCGCCCGCATCCACCACCGCGCCGGCACGCATTTCGACTTCGAGGTCGGTGCCCGTCAGCGACAGCTTGCCGCCCTTCACCTGCACCAGCAGGTTGGCCAGTACCGGCAGGGTCTGGCGGCGCTCCACCACGCCCACGACCTGTTGCATGGGCTTGAGCAAGGATTCACGCTGGGTGCTGAAGCGCATTGTCGATCCCCGTGTCTGTTATCTGTATTGGTAGTACTTGTAGATAAGATCGTAGAAGCAGGCCGTGTGAATAACATCTACACACATGAAACATTATTAGAATCAAATGCTTGGAAAAATTTACACGCTTGGCACCGCTTTGCAACACCGGTGCATGGCCTGTGGATGATTTCCGGATCCGCAGTGTTCCAGAATCTATCCACAAGTTTACCCGGTCAATATCCTGATCAATTTGTCCCAGTCCTGGCGCAGCCGCATGTCGGTGTCGCAGAGACTGCGGATCTTCTTGCAGGCGTGCATCACGGTGGTGTGGTCCTTGCCCCCGAAGGCCTCCCCGATCTCCGGCAGGCTATGTTCGGTCAATTCCTTGGCCAACGCCATTGCAATCTGGCGCGGCCGGGCCAGCGACCGCACCCGCCGCTGCGAGAGTAGGTCCGAGAGCCGCAACTGGTAGTAGTCGGCCACGGTTTTCTGGATGTTCTGAATCGTGATCGCGCGGGCGTGGACGTTGAAGAGGTCGCGGAGCGTCTCCTGCACCAGCTCCATCGTGATGCCACGGCCCGAGAGGTTGGCCTGCGCGGCGACGGTGTTAAGCGCGCCCTCGAGTTCCCGGACATTGGAGCGGATCCGGCGGGCCAGCAACAGCGCCACGTCGCTCGGCAGCGGAATGCCACGGGCCTGCGCCTTTTCCAGCAGGATCGCGGCGCGGGTTTCGAAATCCGGCGGCTCGATCGCGACCGACAGGCCCCAGCCGAGCCGCGATTTCAGGCGCAGTTCGAGATTGTCGACTTCCTTGGGATAGCGGTCGCAGGTCAGCACGATTTGCTGGCGCGATTCGTAAAGGGTGTTGAAGGTGTGGAAGAACTCTTCCTGGGTCGCGTCCTTGCCGGCAAAGAACTGGATGTCGTCGATCAGAAGCGCGTCCACCGAACGAAAGCGGTGCTTGAAATCATCCATGTTCTTGTTGCGCAACGACGTGATCATCATTTCGGTGAAGCGCTCGGAATGCACGTAGAGGAGCTTCATCGACGGATTGTGCGCGAGCATCAGGTTGCCGGCCGCCTGCATCAAGTGGGTCTTGCCGAGACCCGTGCCGCCGTACAGCAGCAATGGGTTGTAGGCCCGCCCGGGATTCTGGGCGACCTGCATCGCCGCGGCCTTGCCGAGCTGGTTGGACTTGCCCTCGACGAAGTTGTCGAAGGTGTAGTGCGGGTCGAGGTTGTGTCGCTGCGCCGGCGCAGCCGCCGGTACGGTGCCGGCCGGCGCGCTCGCGCGGGGTGCGGCGGTCACCGAGCCCACTTCCAGCCGCAGCGGGACAGGCCGGCCCGCGAGCGCCGACAGCGTGCCTTCGATGCGCGCGAGGTACTCGCTTCGCACGAATTCCAGCGTGTAGCTGTTCGGTGCGAACAGCCGCAAGGTGCCGTCATCGTCGCGCGCCTGCAGCGGCTGCAGCCAGGTGTGCAGCACGCTCGGCTCGATTTCCCCCTCGAGCCTTGCGAGGCAGCGTTGCCAGAGGTCGCTCATGGATTCCCGTCGTGTATCGACCCGGTCGCAGCCTGCAACCGGTGAACAGCCGAGTCTAGCAGGCTGCCCAAGCGCGTAGCCGTCGATCCGGAGCACGAGATACCATCAGCGGCCACGTTGACGCGCAGCCGTGCGACCCCGTAGAATTCGCGGTCCTTTCCATGCAATTCCCGCTCGCGCGGGCATTCCGCTGCGGAGCCAGCCATGAAACGTACCTACCAGCCCAGCGTGCTGAAGCGGGCCCGTACCCACGGTTTCCGCGCGCGCATGAAGACCGCCGACGGGCGCAAGGTACTCTCGGCACGCCGCGCCAAGGGCCGCAAGCGGCTGATCCCGTAAGCGCTTCGCGTGGCCGGCTTGCCGCCTTCCGCGCGGCTGCGCCGGGCCGCCGAATTCGCAGCCTTTCGAACGGCTTCGGGAAAGGTCCAGACGCGGCACTTCCTCGTGCGCATGCTTCCGTCCGCCGCCGGATACCCCCGGCTGGGCCTGGCGGTTTCGCGAAAGGTCAGCAAGCGTGCCGTCGCGCGCAATCGCATCAAGCGGATCATCCGCGAATCGTTCCGTGTGCGACGCGCGGCCCTGCCGGGCGTGGACGTGCTGGTGATCGCGCGTCCGTCCGCTGCGGCGACCGACAACCCCTCGCTGCGCGCGGATCTCGAGGTCGCATGGCAAAAGCTGGCCGCGTTGATGGCGAAGCCCGCACCCGGCACAATGGGCGGCTGACCCGCTCCGGCCACAGCGCGCCCCAAGTCCGAGTCCCCCTTTCGTGATCAATCAAACACGCACACTGCTGGTCGTGGCGTTGCTCGTCGTTGCCTACCTGCTCTGGCAAGGCTGGCAGAACGACTATCCGTCCGCGGCGCCCGCGCCGGCGCCCGCCAGCTCGGCGGTTCCGTCGTCTGCCGCGGCGCCCGTGGCGCCGGGTACCGCGACCGTACCGGAGGTGCCGGCTGCCTCGACCGCTGCCGCGGCGCAACCGGCGGCGCCAGGCCGCGCCGCTGCCACGCAGGTGCCGCAAGGCGCGGCCAATCCTGCCGCGACGCCGGGCAAGGACCTGATCACCGTCGACAACGACGTGCTGCGGCTGACGATCGATCCGCGCGGCGGCACCATCGTGGCCGCCGATCTGCTGGATTACCCGCAACACGTCAAGGCGGGCAGCCCGCCGGTGCGGCTGCTCGATGGCGCCGCCGGGCGCTACTACGTTGCGCAGAGCGGGCTGGTCGGCGTGGACGGCGACGCGGCGCCCAGCCACCTGGCCGAGTTCACAGCGACCGCGACGCACTACTCGCTTACGCCGGGACAGAAGCAGGTGGTGGTCACGTTGGATTGGCGCGACCGTGCCTCCGGCATCATCGTGGCCAAGCGCTACACGCTTACCCGCGGCAGCTACGTGGTCGCGATGAGCCAGGAGATCGACAACCACGGCGCGAAGACCTGGCGCGGCAATGCCTACGAGCAACTCGACCGGATCGAACCGCCGCCGCCGCCCAAGCACCTGCTCGAGTTCTACAACCCCGACAGCCTGAGCTACACCGGCGCCGCGTGGTACGGGCCGGACGACAAATTCCAGAAGCTCAAGTTCGAGGATTTCCAGGAAGACCCGCTGAACAAGCAGGTGTCCGGCGGCTGGGTCGCGATGAGCCAGCGGTTTTTCGTGTCCGCCTGGATTCCGCCCGCCCAGCAGGCGGAGAACTTCAGCAGCGTAGAAATACCCGCGTCGACCACGGACGGCAAACCGCGTTACCTGATCCGCAGCATGGGGCCGACCATCACGGTCGCCCCGGGCAAGAGCGCGACCAGCAGCGCCCGGCTCTATGTCGGCCCCAAGTTGCAGAACCAGCTCGCCGACATCGCACCCGGCCTGAACCTCACCGTCGATTACGGCATGTTCACCGTGATCGCGGCGCCGATGTTCAAGCTGCTGTCGTTCCTGCACTGGCTGGTCCACAACTGGGGCCTTGCGATCGTCGTGCTGGTGCTGCTGATCCAGGCGGCGACCTACAAGCTCACCGAGGCGCAGTACAAGGCGGGCGCGAAGATGCGCAAGCTGCAGCCGCGCCTGAAGGCGCTCAAGGAGCGCTTCGGCGACGACAAGCAGAAGTACCAGCAGGCGATGATGG
>DASSNH010000134.1:0-3194 GCA_035701405.1 Rhodanobacteraceae bacterium | reverse complement strand
ACAATGCGGTTGCGTATGGTCAGCTCGGCGCGGACTTGGAGGGCGGCGCCTCTGCGCTGACGAAATCGCCCCCCAATGGCGCCGATCCACACGTGCAGCGTTCCGTCGCGTGCATGACGCGCTTCTGCATTCTCCGAGCTGTTGTCGAAGCGGGCCATGCCCGCGATCAGCGTTTGTCGTGGCGCCTGTTGCGCGGATGGCGCGCTTTTGGATTCTTAACCGGGCAGGAGCAAGCCCCGCCCTGCAATAAGCGTCGCCAGCAGCACGGGCGCGCAGAATACCGAGCAAACGCCGCGCCGCGACGGCTCCTGCATTGTGTTCTCGGCTGTTGCGCGGAGCCGTCCGATCAATCGCGACCCTTCAGCCGGCTGTGGTGGTACCCGTAGCCGAAATAGATCGCGAATCCGATCAGCGTCCATAGCCCCATCAGCGTCCAGTTGTACCAGTTCTCGTAGCACAGCAGAACGATGCAGCCGAGCACCCCGAGAGCGCAGGTCAGCGGCGCCCACGGTACGCGGAACGTGCGCGGCAAGTCGGGGCGCGTGTAGCGCAGGATCAGCACGCCCGCGCACACCGCGACAAATGCCAGCAGCGTGCCCATCGAGACCAGGTCGCCAAGCACATCGAGCGGGAAGATGGCCGCCAGCAGCGCAATGCCGGTGCCGGTGATCAGCGTGTTGATGTGCGGAGTGCGATAGCGTGGGTGCAGCTTGGAGAACACCGGCGGAAGCATGCCGTCGCGGCCCATGATCATGAAGATGCGCGGCTGCGCGATGATCATCACCAGCACCACGGACGACAGCCCCAGCAGGGCGCCGATCTCCACCAGCCAGCGCAGCCAGTTCAATTCGGCGTGCGCGGCCACCGCGGTGACAACCGGTTCGGCCGTTCCGAGTTGCGCGAACGGGATCAGCCCGGTCAGCACCGCGGCCATTGCCACGTACAGGACAGTGCAGATGGCCAGCGATGCCAGCGTGCCGATCGGGAGGTCGCGTTGCGGGTTCCTGGCTTCCTGCGCGGCGGTCGAGGTCGCCTCGAAGCCGATGTAGGCGAAGAAGACCAATGTCGCGGCGCGCATGATGCCGCCCCAGCCGTACTTCTCCGGCCCTTCCGCCGGCGGAATGAACGGATGCCACAGGTCCGGATTGACGTAGTGCCACCCCGCGACGATCACGATGACGATGAGCGTGACCTTCAGGATCACGATCGCGGTGTTGACGCCGCTGGACTCACGGATGCCGACGTAGCAAAGCCACGTGAGAGCCAGCACCAGCACCACGGCGGGCAGGTTGAAAAGCGCACCCGTCACCACGAGGTGCTTGTCCACGAACGCGATCGGCGCGTTGCTCAGGGCGTCGGGCAGATTGAAGCCCATGTGCCGGACCAGGCTCCTGAAGTAGCCCGTCCAGCTGACCGCCACCGCCGACGCCGAGACGCCGTATTCCAGCACCATGTTCCAGCCGATGAACCACGCGGCGAATTCGCCAAGCGTGGCGTAGGCGTAGGAATACGAACTGCCCGACATGGGGATCAGCGTCGCGAACTCCGCATAGCACAACGCAGTGAAGCTGCAAACCACGGCGGCAATCACGAACGAGAGCAGTACCGCCGGCCCGGCGTGCTCGGCCGCGGCCTGTCCTGTGATTACGAAGATCCCGCCGCCGATGACGGCACCGATGCCGAGCGCGGTCAGGCCCCATGGCCCCAGTGTGCGACGCAACTCGATGCCGCCCGCGATCTCCGGCCCGCCGGTGTCATCGACCGGTTTGCGTGCGAGCAGCCGCGTCAGCATGCCGGTTTCCGGCCGCCGACCCGTGCTGGCCTCGCGATGCGGGGGCGGCCGACGTCGTGCCTGGGCGACCGGCCAGCCGCCATGTGATCACCCGGCATCGTCACACCACGTCATCCAGCGCATGCGTGATCTGTTCGGGCGACATCTGACTGCGCTTGTAGCCGTACAGCCGATAGAAGATCAGCCCGATCACGGCCCACACCAGGAACACCACCTTGGCCACGACGCTGAGGTTGACGAACAACAACAGGCAGCCGACGACGGCCAACGGGCACACGAACCACACCAACGGCGTGCGGAAGGGGCGCTTGCGGCCGGGTTGGGTGCGACGCAGGACCATCACGCCCACCGAGACCATCGCGAAGGCGAGCAGGGTGCCGGCGTTCGATGTGTCGGCGAGTTTGCCGACCGGGAACAACGCGGCGCACAGCGATACCACGGCGCCGGTGACGTAGGTGATCACGTGTGGCGTGAAGAAGCGCGGGTGCACTTTCGAGAACATGTTGGGCAGCAGGCCATCGCGTGACATCGTGAAGAAGATGCGGGTCTGGCCGAACATCATCATCAGGATCACCGACGGGAGCGCCACGATCGCTGCGAGCTCGATCATGACGGCGACCCTGGGATGTCCGAGCGTGCTCATCACTTGCGCCAGCGGTTCGCGGCTGCACACCAGCGCATCCGAATTGCCACACGCTGCCGCGAATGCGGGGGTGCCCGGGTCCAGGACTGCGCCGGCCGCAGTCGTGAGTGGTTGTGCGCCAACCGAACCGGCCGCGCCATAGCCCACCAGCAGGTAAAAAATGGTGCAGATCACCAATGCGGCGATCAGCCCGATGGGAACGTTGCGATTGGGGTTGCGGGTCTCCTCTGCGGCGGTGGAAACCGCGTCGAATCCCACGTAGGCGAAGAAGATGGATGCCGCCGCACCCAGCACCCCGATGCCATTGCTGCCGACCGGATTGCCCCAGCCAGTCGGCAGGAACGGATGCAGGTTGGCATTCTTCACCGCCGGTACGGCGATGATGATGAACACGGTCAATGCGATGATCTTGATCGCGACCAGCACGGCGTTCACGCGAGCGCTCTTGGAAGTGCCGATCACCAACAGGCCGGTCACGGCAAGCCCGATCAGGAACGCCAACAAGTTGAATCCGCCACCGAGCGTTGGCCCGACTTGCAGCCAATGCGGAAGCGACAATGCACCCGGTTCGACCAGGCCGAAAACGCCGCTGTTGAGCAAGCCGTTGACGTAGCCGGACCAGCCGACGCACACGGCCGTCGCGCCGATGGCGTATTCCAGCACCAGCGCCCAGCCGACGATCCAGGCGATCAGTTCGCCCATCACGCCGTAGGTATACGTGTATGCGGATCCCGAAACGGGCACCATTGCCGCGAGTTC
>DASSNH010000133.1:0-2348 GCA_035701405.1 Rhodanobacteraceae bacterium | reverse complement strand
CCCGGGTGCCGCGATGGCGGGTGCGCCTGACCTGCAACTGGTGCTGCGCGACTTCGGCTTCGTGTCGGTGCGGAACGTCGAGCCGGTGCTGGAAAAGCGCCAGTACGTGATCGGTACCCATCACCCGGACGGCGTGTTCCTTGGCTACGGGCCCGGGATCGAAGCCGGCAAGGTGGTCGCCCGGCGGCACATCACCGACGTCACGTCGACATTGCTGTACAGCCTGGGACTGCCGATACCGTCCGACCTGGAAGGCAAGGTTCCGACCGCGATGTTCACGGCCGAATACCAGGCGGAGCATCCCGTGAAGATCGGCGAGTCCACGACGGGCGGCAACCGGGAGCAACTCAGTGAAACGATGGACGACGAGGAAAAGCAGCAGCTGATGGACCAGTTGCGAATGCTGGGTTACATGGAATAGGGACGTTCCGGCCATGAGACAGCGGTTGCGTTGTCGATCCGTCGCCTTTCCGGGGATCGCGACCGGAGCTGGATCCGTGAAAACCTCGGGGGAGTGATTCCTGATGCCGAAGGCCGTCATAAACGGAGTACGACTGCACTACCTGCAGATCGGCGACCCGGACGCGAGCGATTGCGACGACCTGGTGATGCTGCACGGCCTCGCTTCCAACCTCGCGTTCTGGTATTTCCAGTATGCGCAGGAGCTTGCCAACCGGTTCCGGGTGACGTTGCTCGATTTCCGTGGGCACGGTCGTTCGGACATGCCGGCGAGTGGCTATTCCCCGGAGGAACTTTCGCGCGACGTCGGCGGATTGCTCGACTACCTCGGCATCGAGCGCGCGCATTTCATCGCGCACAGTTTCGGCGGCCTGGTCGCCTTGCACTACGCCCGTCGGCATCCCGCGAAGGTTCGCAGCATGGTGTTGGCGGACTGTTACGTTCCGGGGCTGTGCAGCAGCAGGCCGGCACAGGCATGGGCGCAGGGCCTGAAGCTCAGGCCGATACTGCAACGCCACGGCATCGACCTGGATACCGAGGACCCGCGCTTCGGTTTCCGGCTGCTGGGCGTGATGGCGCGACTGCGGTTGCGTGGGGAGCCGTTGCCGCCCGACCTGCTGTGCCTGTTCGGCCCGGTGATGCAAAGGTTCGGGCAAAACACCGCGGAGCAATGGCTGAAGCTGCTGGAAACCACCACGGCGGAAGCCGACATCACGTCCAGCCGCCCGATGCAGTTCGAGGAGCTGCGGGGGCTCGGGTTTCCGATCTGCGCGATGTATGGTGACGGCTCGCACGCGCGCCGCATAGGCGACGAACTGCTCGGCGCCTGGCCCGAGGCGGAATTCAGGCTGGTGCGTCGCGCGGGGCATTTCTTTCCCGTCTCGCGCGCCGACGAATTGCTCTCGCAGTGCAAGCAGTTCTGGGATTCCTGCGGCAACGGCGGGGTCCATGTGCGCAGGCCGAACGACACGCGTGCCTACTTCCAGAGCGATCGCTTCTACATGGTCGACGGTGCATGGTGCTGTTTGCTGCGCGAAGGCGTGCGGCTCGGACCATTTCCATCGCGCGAGGAAGCCGCGCGGCAACTCACCGCCACCCTGGCCGCGTTGCGGGCACCCTGATGGGCATGAATCGACTGGGCATTCGGCGCGGCTTGCGCAGCTCCGATTTCAGGTTGATCGCCAAGGAAGGCTTTGGCGATGGCCTCAATTCCTACGCGCACACGATGACGTGGTTCAAGGGGCGGTTGTACGTGACGACCATGCGCGGCTGCTTCGCCCTGATGCGCCTGCGCCTGGGACTGGGGCTCGATGTGTGGCCGGTCGATTGCCCGCTCGATCCGTTCGAACTCGACCTGCGCGCCGAAATCTGGGCGTACGACCCGCTCGAGGATGCGTGGGAGCGCGTATTCAAGGCGCCGTGGATTACCGGCAGCGATGGTTCGCGGATTCCGCGCGACATCAGCTACCGCGCCGCCACGGTCCACCGCGATCCGGAGTCGGGCGAGGAAAAGCTGTTCATCAGCACCTGGTCGCCGGCGAAGGGGCCGGGGCCGGTGATCATGTGCACCGAAGACGGGCGGAACTTCAAGGTGACGTGCGAGCCCGGCTTGTGCGGCCTGCCGGTCACGACGATCCGTTCGCTGGTGTCGTTCAAGGGCCGCCTGTACACGACCCCGGTCGGCTCGCGCGGCGGCAACACCAATATCTCGGCGCATTCGGTGGTCTATGAGAGCCGCCATCCCGAAACGGGTGACTGGCAGCCGGTCAGCGATTTCGGCTTCGGCGACATCACCAATCTCTCGCTGCTCGAGTGCACGTCCTGGGGCGATCACCTCTATGCGAGCACCGGCAACAACAAGGGATTCCAGTTGTGGCGCAGCACCTGCG
>DASSNH010000132.1:0-15712 GCA_035701405.1 Rhodanobacteraceae bacterium | reverse complement strand
GATGGCGTCGGGGAACGCGCCTACTCGGCCGGCAGCGGTGGTGGCAGCACGTCGCGTTCGGGGACGCGCGCCTCGGCGTGGTGGTCCTGGCCCAGCAGCAGGTACATCGCCGGCACCACGAACAGCGTGAACAGGGTGCCGATCGAAATGCCGGTGAAGATCACCAGGCCGATGCTGTGGCGGCCGGCCGCGCCCGCGCCCGCGGCCACCACCAGCGGGATCACGCCCAACACCATCGCGCAGGTGGTCATGAGGATCGGCCGCAACCGCACCGCCGCGGCTTCCTCGATGGCCTCGCGCTTCGTCATGCCGTGCAGCCGCTGCGCATCGTTGGCGAACTGCACCATCAGGATGCCGTGCTTGCTGATCAAGCCGATCAGGGTCACGAGGCCGACCTCGGTGTAGATGTTGAGCGTCGCCAGGCCGAGGTTGATGAACAGCAGTGCGCCGAAGGTCGCCATCGGCACCGACACCAGGATCACGATCGGATCGCGGAAGCTCTCGAACTGCGCCGACAACGCCAGGAACACGATGATGATCGCGAACAGCATCGTCACCAAGAACCCACCCGACTCCTGCTCGAACTGCCGCGACTGGCCCGCGTAATCGGCGGCGTAGCCGCTCGGCGCCACCTCCTGCAGGGTGTCTTGCATGAACTGCAATGCCTGGCCCAGCGATACGCCGGGCCCGATCACGCCCTGGATCGTCGCGGAGTTCAACTGCTGGAAGTGGTTGATCGATTCCGGCACCGTCTGGAACGTGAGGTGCGCCACCGTCGAAGCCGGGATCATCCCGCCCTCGGGCGTCTTGATGTAGTAGTTCTTGAGCTGGTCCGGGTTCATGCGATCCACCTGCGCGACCTGCGAGATCACCCGGTAGGCACGGCCCGAAATCGAGAAGTAGTTCACGTAGTTGCCGCCCAGTGCCGCCGACAAGGCCGCGCCGACATCGCGCTGGGTCAGCCCCAGGGCGGACACCTTGTTGCGGTCGAGTGTCACCGTCGCCTGCGGCTGGTCGATCTTGAGATCGGAGTCGATGTAGAAGAACATGCCCGACGCCTGCGCCTTCGCGACCACCTGTTTCGCCACTTCGTTCAAGTTCTGGAACGGCTCCGTGGTCTTGATCACGAACTGCACCGGCAGGCCGAACGCGCCCGGCAGCGACGGGAACTGGAACACCGCGACGCGCGCGCCCGCGATGTTGCCGAGTTTCTGCTGGACGGCCTGCTGGATTTGCGTCGCGCTGCGGTCACGGTCGCCCCATGGCTTCAGCATGATGCCGGCGAACCCGCTGTTGACGCCCTGCGCTCCGTCCACCTGGAAGATGTGGGTGTACTCCGGCAGCGACTTGGCGATGTCGAACACCTGCTTCGAATACAGCGCCATCTGGTCGATGGTCGCGTTGGGCGGTCCCTGGGTATTGGTGAGCACGATGCCCTGGTCTTCCTGCGGGGCCAGTTCCGACTGCGAGGTCTTGAACAGGTACACGTTGCCGAGCAGGATCAGCGCACCGAACACCACCGCGACCAGCCACGTGTCCAGCGACGAGTGCAGCGTGCGCCGGTAGCGGTCGCGCACGGCATCGGCGACGCGGTCGATGCGCTTGACGAAGGGCTTCTCGTGGTCGGAAGCGCGCAGCGAGCGCGAGCACATCATCGGCGACAGCGTCAACGCGATGATCGCCGAGATCACCACCGCACCCGCGAGCGTGAACGCGAATTCGGTGAACAGCGCGCCGGTCAGGCCGCCCTGGAAGCCGACCGGGATGTACACCGCGACGAGCACCGCGGCCATCGCGAGGATCGGGCCGGCCAACTCGCGCGCGGCCAGGATCGCCGCCTGCAGCGGCGGCTGGCCCTCCTTCATGTGGCGGTCGACGTTCTCGACCACGATGATCGCGTCGTCGACCACCAGGCCGATCGCCAGCACCAGCGCCAGCAACGTCAGCAGGTTGATCGAATAGCCGAGCACCAGCATCACCAGGAACGCACCGATCAACGACAGCGGCATCGCGACCAGCGGGATCAGCAGCGAGCGCAGCGTCCCGAGGAACAGGAAGATCACGACCGCCACGATCAGCAGCGTCTCGACCAGCGTCTGCACGACCTCATGGATCGAAGTGCGGATGTAGTCGGTGCCGTCGAACACGATCCGCGCCGTCATGCCCGCGGGCATCTGCGACTGGATCGTCGGGAACACCTTGCGCACGCCGGAGATCACGTCCAGCACGTTGGCGTCGGGCGCGGCATTGATGCCGATGAACACCGAGCGCTTGCCGTCGAAGGCGACGTTGAAATCGTAGTTTTCCGCGCCCAAGGTGACCCGCGCGACATCCTTCAGTCGCACGATGTCGGTGCCGTCGGCCTTGATCACCAGGTCCTTGAACTCGTCGACCGTGTGCAGGTCGGTGGCCGCGGTCAGCGCAACGCTGACCATCTGGCCCTTGGTATTGCCGATCGCCGAAAGGAAATTGTTGGACGCAAGCGCCGCGTTGACATCGGTCGCGGTTACCCCGTGCGCGGCCATCTTCACCGGATCGAGCCACGCGCGCATCGCGAAGGTGCGGCCGCCCAGGATCTGGGCGCTCTGCACGCCGTCGACCGCGTTCAACTGCGGCTGCACCACGCGGGTCAGGTAGTCGGTGATCTTGTTGGAGGCCACCGTGCTGGAATAGAACCCGAGGTACATCGAGGCGGTCTGCTGGCCGGTCTGCAGCGTGATGACCGGCTGCTGCGCAGCCTGCGGCAACTGGTTCTTCACCGAGTTGACCAGCGCGCTGATCTCGGTGAGCGCCTTGTTGCCGTCGTAATTGAGGCGCAGCCTCGCGCTGATCATCGACACGCCGGGCGTGGACGACGAGGACAGGTAATCGATGCCCTGCGCCTGCGAGATCGCCTGCTCGAGCGGCTGGGTGATGAAGCCGGCCATGGTTTGCGCGTCGGCACCGAAGTAGACGGTCTGCACGGTGATCGTCGCGCTCTCGGTCTTCGGGTACTGCCGGATCGGCAGGGACGTCACCGCACGCAGGCCGAGCACCAGGATCAGCAGGCTGACCGTGGCGGCGAGTACCGGGCGCTTGATGAAAAGGTCGGTGAATTTCATGGCTGCAGTCTATGCAAGGGCATCTTCATGGATCTGTAGGAGCCGGCCGGCGCACGGCGCCGTCTTTTGCTGTTGCCGGCGACCGCCGCACTCGCGCGCATAGCGCGCTCCTACTCCTCGACCGGGTGCGGGTTCGGATCGAAGGCCGGCTCGACCTTGTTGTTGACGTTCACCGGCGTGCCGTTCTTCAGTTTCAACTGGCCGCTGGTCACGACCACGTCGCCTTCCTTGATCCCGGACAGGATCGCGACCTGGTCGCCGCGGGTGGGTCCAGTCTGGACGATGACCTGTTGCACGTAATGCGAGGTGCCGTCCTTGTCCTGCTCCGGCTTGTTGCCGGCGGATGCGGCAGGGACCGGCTTGCCGTTCGCGTCGCGCGCCGGCGGCTGCCCCTCGTGCACCACGAACACGGTGTCGCCGTAAGGCGCGTAGGCAACGGACGTCTGCGGCAGGGTCAGGTAGCGCTGCTCGCGGCCCGCATCGACCGCGACCTTCGCGAACATGCCCGGCACCAGCAGTTCGTCGGGGTTGGCGACGGTGGCCTCGACGCCGACGTTGCGGGTCGACACGTCGACCTTGGGATCGGTCGCCGAGATCTCGCCCTTGAACGCTTTGTCGCCGAACGCGTCGGCCGTGACCTGGACTTCGCCGCCTACCTGCATCTGCCTCAGCGACGATTGCGGCACGGTGAAATCCACGTACAACGGGTCGAGCTGCTGCAAAGTCACCACGGTAGCGCCAGCGTTGATGTATTGGCCCGGATTGGCGGTGATGATGCCGATGCGTCCCGCGAACGGCGCGCGCAGGGTCTTCTTCGCGACCAGTGCGGCCTGTGCATCGGCCTGTGCCTTGGCGTTCTTGAGGTCGGCAACGGCCGCGTCATAGCTCGCCTGGCTGATCGCCTTGACGGCGAGCTGCTGCCTGGCCCGCTTGGCGGTCACCTCGGCGAGGCTGGCCCTGGCGCGCAGCGCATCGAGCGTCGCCCGATCCTGGTCGGCGTTCAACTTGATCAACACGTCGCCCTTTTTTACGTCGGCGCCCGAGCGCACCTCGACACTGTCCACGAGGCCCGACACGTCGAACGCGAGATCGGCGCCATGCACCGCGCGCACGTTGCCGAACGCCTCGACGTGCGGTTGCCAGTCCTGGTACCTCGCGACCATGGTGCTGACGGTCTGGGGTGGATTGACCATGGACGCCATGGCCTCGCCGATTTTCATGCCGATGAACGCGTGCAAACCGACCAGGAGGGCGAACAGCACCACGACCGCGCTGATCACGATGATCAGTCGCTTGCGGAGCTTGGGCCGGGCGGAGGGTTGGTTCGCGTTCATGGGATCGTCTCTTTGATTTTTGGGGCGTCGGTGGAACGGGCGGCGCCTTGCTCAACGACAGTGGGTTGCGGAGGTCTCGTGGGCGCCTCCGGATCTGCGACGCCCGTGTCTTGTCCGGGAGCTACTTCTTTGTTGCGACGGGCTCGCCCTGCTGCCAGCCGCCACCGAGGGCCGCGTAAAGCGCCGCGGTATCGGCGAGCCGCGCGGCGCGCGCCTGGATCAGCGAAATGCGGGCCTGCTGCCAGGTCTGCTCGGCGTTCAGCAGGTTCAGGTAACCGACGGCCCCGACGCGGTACTGGCTGCGGGTCAGCGCCAGCAAACGCGACGCGTCCTGTTCCGCGGTCGCGAGCGCGCGCAGCGAATGCGCGTCGTACTCGAGCGCCTGCAGCGAATCGGCGACGTCCTGGAAAGCGGCCAGCACGACCTGCTGCCAGTTCGCCAGCGCCTGGTCCATGCCGGCCTCCGCCGCGCGCTTCTTGTGCAGCAGCTCGCCGCCGTGGAACAGCGGCTGCAGGATGTTCAGCCCGATCGACCAGGCGCTGGTGCCGGCGGTGAACAGGTCGCCCGCGTGGAGCGCCTGCGACCCGGCGCTGCCGGAAAGGGTCAGCTGCGGCAGCATGTTGGCGGTCGCCACGCCGACGCCCGCGGTGGCGGCGTGCAACTGTGCGGCGGCGGCACGAATGTCCGGACGCTGCGCCACCACCGTCGAGGGAAGGCTGACCGGGACGTCGGCCGGCAAGGTCACCTCATCGAGCGTGATCGGCTGGAGGTCGATCTGCGCGGGTGTCACCCCGAGGTAGGTCGCGAGCTGGTTCCGGGTCGCCGCCAGTTGCTTGCGGAGTCCCGGCAGCGCCACCGTTGCCGTCGCCAACTGGGTGCGCACGGCCAAGGTGTCGGTGAGCGAGGTGGTCCCGATCGCCTGCTGCTTCTCGGCGATGTCGAGTTCCTGCTGGAGCGAATCGATGATCTGCCGGGTCGCGCGGACCTGCTCGCGCAGCGACGCTTCCTGCAGCGATGCGGTGACCACATTCGCGGCCAGCGTCAGGTAGGTCGCATCCAGTTGCGCGCGCTGCACGTCGGCCAGCGCCTGTTGCGCCTCGACGCCGCGGCGCACGCCACCGAAGATGTCGAACAGATAGCCGACGCTGACGCCGGCGTTGTAAACGGTGAAAGGTTTTGATCCGACGGCACCGCCGGCTCCGGCACCCGCCCCGGTGAACTGGTTGGCGCGGGTCGCGCCGGCGCTGGCGTCGAGCGAGGGGAACAGGCTGCCACCCGCCGCCCTGGCATTCTCTTCGGCCTGTCGCAGCGCGGCCTGGGCCGATGCGATCGTCGGGCTGTGCGCGAGCGCGGTCTCGACCCGGCGGTCGAGTTCCTCATTGCCGAACGTGGTCCACCAGCGCCGCGGAACCTCGCGGCCTTCGAGGAAACGCTGCGCATCGCCGCCCGGCGTCGCGGCCGACGCCGTGGAAGCCGGCAGCGCCGCCGGCGTGTAGCGCTCGACCGCAGGCGCGGCCGGCTCGCGAAAATTGGGACCCACGGCGCAGCCGGACAATGCGAACGCGATCAGCGCCGCCGCGGCCCACCCTGCGGCGGGCTTGGTTCTGGACAAGGGGGGAGTCATTCAGGCCGGGAATCCGATTCGGGGCGTTCTGAAAGCAGCGCGGAGTGGTTCTATAAATGAACCGGCGAGTATTGTATTTGTTGCATGCGTATTCTGCAACCGCGCAGGCGGCGGATGTAAGCGCCGGATGTCACGTTCCGGCGGGTGACACCTGTCAGGAGGATGCCTCGACGACGAGCGACGGCGCCGCAATTCGACATCGAGTCCGGGAAGGCGTTCGACGCATGAGACAAATGTCTCGTCCGGAGCCGCTGTTGTGGAAAATCAGGACATGGACGGCCGTTCCGGCGTTGGCTGGCACCGAAGGCTTCCGGCGTGACCCTGCGTCCAGCGGCGCGGCGGTCAGGGACGATCGCAATCAATATTCCCGCGATCGATGCTCTCGGCCAGCCAGGCCTCGCTCTGCATCTCGATCAACCGGCTTTCGGTGCGCGCGAATTCGGCGCGCAACCGGCGGCCATCGTACAGCTCCACCACGGGTACCTGGGCGGTCACCGCGAGCTTGACGCGCCGGTCGTAGAGTTCATCGACGAGGTGCACGAAGCGTTGCGCGGCATCCTCGTTGAACGGCGTGAACTGCGGCAATCGCGACACCAGGATCGTCGGGTAGATCCGCGCCAACTCGATGTAATCGGCCGAGCCGTACGGTCCGTCGCACAACGCCGCGAAGTCGAACCACGCCACGTTCGCCGCAGCCTTGCGCACCTGGATGGCGCGGTCGTCGATGCGCAGTTCGCCACCTTCCTGGATCGGCCCTTGCGCGAGTTGCCCGAACAATCGCCCCAGCGCCGCCTCCGCGTGCGCGTTGTCCGGCGTGAGGTACACCGGCGCCCGCGTCAGCACACGCAGTCGCCAGTCGTGCGGCGAGGTGAGCTCCAGCACCTCGCACTGCCGTTCGATCAACGCGATCGCGGGAAGGAACCGCTCGCGCTGGAGCCCTCCGCGATACAGCGCCGACGGTGGCGTGTTGGAGGTCGTGACCAGCACGACGCCTTGCTCGAACAGCGCACGCAGCAGGCCGTGCAGGATCATCGCGTCGCCGATGTCGGTGACCATGAACTCGTCGAGGCACAACACCCGCGAACGCGCCGCGAACTCCTCCGCCACCCGCGGCAACGGATCGCTGATTTCGCCGAGCGCGCGCAACCGCGCGTGGACATCCAGCATGAAGCGATGGAAGTGCACGCGCAGCGCCGCGTCTTCCGGCAGCGATGCCGCAAACTGGTCCATCAGCAGCGTCTTGCCGCGTCCGACGGGGCCCCAGAGATACAGCCCGCGAACGGTCGGCCGGGCACGGCGCGCCCGCAGCCGCGCCAACAAGCCCGTCGGCTGCGGCGCCAGCAGCTCCGCGTGCAGCCGATCGAGGGCCGCGAGCGCCCGATGCTGCGCCGGATCGTCTTCCCAGTCGCCTTTGGCGACTCCCCGCGCGTAACGGGTGCTCGGCGAATCGAGGGGAGCGTTCAGGGGTGGATCCACGGTTGCGGCAGGTCCCGACCCCTTCACCGCGGCGGCGGTAACCACGCGCGCACGGCATTCTTGACCGCGCCGCGCAGGTCCATCAGGCGCCGATGGAAGAAGTGCCCGGTGTCCGGCATGCGCACCAGCGTCGGCTTCGGATCCAGCTTCTCGATCCAGTCGAATACCGCCTGCGGATCGACCACCTCGTCTTCCTCACCCTGCACCACCAGCCAGGGACAGCCGGGCGCGGCGATTTCATCAAAGTCGTACATGCTGGCGGGCGGCGCGACCAGGATCAGCGCATCCGCGGCGAGCGACCGGGCGGACCGCAGGGCCACGTAGCTCCCGAATGAAAACCCCGCCAGCCACAGCGCGTCGCCCGGGCGGTTCTTGCGTACCCACTGCGCGACCGCGACCAGGTCGCCGCTCTCGCCGTCGCCGTTGTCGAACGCGCCGGCGGACGCGCCGACGCCGCGGAAGTTGAAGCGCACCGTGGCGAGTCCCGATTCGCGCAGGCTGCGCTCGAGCATCGTCACGACCTTGTTGCGCATTGTGCCGCCCTGCTGCGGATTCGGGTGGCAGATCACCGCGGTGCCGGCACGCGCGCAGTCGCTTTCGGGCACCGCGACGGCGACCTCGAGCGGGCCGGCAGGACCCGGCAACGCGAAAGTCGTCGAGCTGTCGGGAAAGCCGGCTGGCGCCGGCGGCAGGGGTTCGCTCATCCGCGCATGATATAAGGAGTCGCATCGCGTGCGCGTGCGGCCCCGCCGGCGGCCCAGGTTGGCCGCCCCACGGCGGCCGCGCCCATCTTGTCGATTACGGGAACGCCCGATCGTCGTAGTTGCGAGGCGCCCTTCTGGCGCACCCGTTTTCCAGACGATGCGGAGGAATCCATGGCCTATGTAGATGGTTTCGTAATCGCCGTCCCCAACGCCAACAAGGCTGCGTTCATCCGGCACGCGCGGAAGGCGGACCCGGTATTCGTCGAATACGGCGCCCGCCGGGTGCTCGAATGCTGGGGCGACGACGTCCCGGAAGGCAAGGTGACCGATTTTCGCCGTGCCGTGCAGGCCGCGCAGGGTGAAACCGTGGTGTTCTCGTGGATCGAATGGCCCGACAAGGCGACGCGCGACGCGGGCATGGCGAAGGTCATGCAGGATCCCCGCCTCGCACCGGACGACTGCAAGTCGATCTTCGACGGCCAACGGATGATCTTCGGCGGGTTCGAGCCCGTGGTCGACATAGCCGGGGCGTAAGCAGCCGCGCCAAGGCGATCCGGCCGCGGGACAATGGCATGATCGGCCCGCTTGCCGCGTCCACGCCGTAAAATCGCGGCATGAACCATCTCGCGCACGCCCTGCTCGCCGATGCCGGCGGCGCCGAGTTCGCGCTGGGCAGCGCGATGGGGGACTTCGTCCACGGCCGGCCCGACACCACGTGGCCGGCGGGACGCCAGGCCGGATTGCGGTTCCACCGTGCGATCGACGGCTTCACCGACCGGCATCCGGACGTGGTGGCCGCGCGCCGGCTGTTCGATCCGCCATTTCGCCGCTATGCGGGCATCCTGCTCGACGTGTGGTTCGACCACCTCCTGGTACTCGGCTGGAACCGATTCGTCGTGGCCGGGCCACTGGACGCGTTTGCAGGGCGCTGGCTCGCGCTGCTGGACGCTCGCGCCGCCGACCTGCCGGCGTCGCTGCGCGGATTCATCCGCTGGATGCGCGCCCACGACTTGCCGGCCGGCTACGGCGATGAAGCGACGCTCGCCGAAGTGTTCCGGGCACTGGCGCGGCGGCTTTCGCGTCCGTCGCCGATCGGCGATGCGCTGCCCGTGCTGCGCGCGCAGTCGGATGCGCTGCAACCCCTTTTCGATGCGTTCTTCCCGGACCTGATGGCCCACGCACGCGATTTGCGCCGCGGCCTGCTCGAGTGAGGTCTGCGTTGGGGGCGGACATCGTCCCGCCAGCGACGGATGCGCCAGCGAGGATCGGCGGGCAATGCCCGCCCTGGCTGCAGCGATCACGCGGCGGCGCCAGCAAGCACCGGCGGCAACGGGCAACCCAGCTCCGCGCACACCACCCGCAACAATTCCGATTCGGCGAGCGTGACCTTGCCGTCCGCGGCGATCGCGCGTGTGAGCGCGCGCACGGTGAGTTGCTTGCCTTCGGGCGCGAGGCGCGCCAGCGCATCGAGTGCGCGATCCAGTGCGGCCTGCCAGTCGTCGGGCAGCGCGTACATCACCGGGGCGCCCGGCAGCGCCTCCTGCATCGCCGCCTGGAACGCTTGTCGCGCGCCATCCTCGTCGTCGTTGCCGAAGTGCGCGACCAGCGCCGCGAGATCGCGCAATTCGTCGCGCACGTCGGGGAGCTTGCGGGTTCCCGGCTTGAAGTGCGCGGAGGGATCCAGCGCGGCGACGACCTGCGACTGCACCAGCTTGGCGAGGCAGAACTCGTCCAGATCGACCCGACCGTCTGCGTGGATCAGTGCATCCAGCGTCTTGATGAAGCGGTCGATCTCGGGACGCGGCCTGCGCTTCAGCGCCGGGAAAGCCACCTGTGCCAGCGGCAGGCGCAGCATCGGGTGCAGGTCGGCCAAGGCCGCCACGAGGCGCTGGGTCGCCTCGGCGCTTGCAGCGTCGAACGACTTCGAGACGATCTGCAACTGTTGCGACTTGAGGTCGGGATGCTCGGAGATCGCCAGCGCCAGCAGCACCGCGAGCGCGCCGCGCGGGTCGCGCGCCGCCGCGGCCACCGCGGGCGGGATGCGCGCGTGCAACTGCGTCGCGGCCTGGTAGTCGTCCCGGCCGGGGGAGCCCACCTGCGCGAGCACGCCCGCGGCGGTGATGGCCCCCACGGCGCCCTGCATCGGAAGCGGGCCACCGGCGGGGCCGGCGGGAGCCGGCGGGAAACCGGGCAGCGGTCCCGAAACATCGGCATCGCCGTCGGCGGCCGCGAGGTCGTGTGCCGACCGTCGCCATCCGGTGTCCGCAGGCTGCAGCGAAATCGAATCGGGATCGCCACCGGCCGCCAGCCATTTCTCGTTGATCGCGTCCAGTTCCTTGGGGTCGAAGCTGGGGTCGAGCGCGCGGATGCGTTCCAGGATCGGCGGATGGGTCGCGAACCACGAGCGCTGCTCGGCGTCGCCGAACAGCATGTGCCGGACCTCGTCGCGCCGCGGCGTCTGCAGGGCCGAACCCTCGGTGATCGCCGCGATCTTCTTCAGTGCGCCCGCGATGCCGCGGGTCTGGCGGGTGAACTGCACCGCCGAAGCGTCGGCCAGCGATTCGCGCGAACGCGCCACCGCGGCCTGGATCAACCTTCCGAAGAACAGCCCTATCGCACCGACGACCAGGAGCGCCATCCCGGCCAGGACCACGTTGCCGTTGCCGCCGCCGTCGCGCCGCCGACGCCCGCCGCCGAGATACCCGCCCCACAACACGTAGCGCCCGATCACGCCGATCGCCATGATCCCGAACAACAGCCCGATCAGGCGCACGTTGAGCCGCATGTCGCCGTTCAACACATGGCTGAACTCGTGAGCGATCACGCCCTGCATTTCGTCGCGGTCGAGCTTGTCGAGGCAGCCTTGCGTCACGCACACCGCCGCATCGTTGGGCGTGTAGCCGGCGGCGAACGCATTGATGGCCGGCTCATCCTGCATGACGTAGATGTCTGGAACCGGAACACCCGACGCGATCGCGACTTCCTCGATCACGTTGCGCAGGCGACGCCATTGCGGATCGGTGGTGTCGGCCGGCACCTCGGTCGCGTTCATGCTGCGCGCGACCGCCGCGCCGCCGCCGGCCAGGCTGGTCACGCGATAGAGTGAGCACAGCCCGATCACCACCACCACCGCGGCGGCGATGCCGAGCAGCGGCCCGGGCCGCAAGCCAACCCCCAGCACGAACGCGCAGATCAGGTCGACCGCGACCACGATCGCCAGCACCGCCACCGCGAACAGCAGCACCAGCGTGCGGCTGCTGCGGCGAACCTTGGCCTGTTGGGCGAAAAAGTCCATGGGTGAACCGAAGAGCGGGAACAGGGAGGCGAAACCGAAAAGCGGGAACGGGGAACAGGGAACGACGAGTGGGAACCGGAAGGCGAAACCGGGAATCAGGACAGATTTGTCTTCGGGCCAGCGCTACATCCGGCAGCCTGCGGACTCCGGGCAATCCGAGGGACCGCCGGACTGGGTTGTTCTTCCAGGTTCCCTGATCCCGCTCCCTGCTTCCCGCTTCCCGCCGTCAGGCAAAACTCACCTTCGGCGCCTCGCGTGCCGCGGGATCGTCGATCGCGAGCGGCTCGGCGGGCGTGAATCCGAACGGGCCGGCGACCAGCGTGTTCGGGAACACCTGCACCTTGTTGTTGAAGTTCATGACCGAATCGTTGTACGCCTGGCGCGCGAACGCGACACGGTTCTCCGTGGAGGTCAGCTCCTCGGACAACTGCATCATGTTCTGGTTGGCCTTGAGGTCCGGATACGCTTCGCTGACGGCGAACAGGCGGCCGAGCGCCTGGGTCAACTGGTTTTCGCTGCCGGACAACTGCTTCATCGCGTTCGGATCGCCCGGTTGCGCCTTGGCGGCGGCGAGGCCGTTCACCGCGGCGGTGCGCGCCTGCGTAACCGCCTCGAGCGTTTCGCGCTCGTGCGTGATGTAGCCTTTGGCGGTCTCGACGAGGTTCGGGATCAGGTCGTGGCGCCGCGTGAGCTGGACGTCGATCTGCGCGAAGGCATTCTTGTATGCGTTGCGCGAAGTGACCAGCCCGTTGTAGATCGCGATCAGGTAAATCACAATGAGGGCGATGATGATCAGGACGATGATCCAACCAATCATTGTCGTGTACTCCCTTCGTGCTTCGCGGTAATTTGAGCATAGCATGCACTTGTCCGCTTTCTGTGCAGGGCTGGCCTGCACGCTGGTTTCAGGACTGGCGCTGGCCGCGCCGGGCGTCCAGAGCAACCCGGTTCCATCCCAGCCGACCGTCGTGCACAGCACACGACAGGCGCACCTTCCCGATGCGCGCGTCGACGCGGCGCTCAAGGAATACGGCCACTGGCTCGACCAGCTTGCGGCCGACGGACGCACCGCGGGGCTCGCCACCGCGGTCGTCGTCGACGGCAAGGTGCGCTACGAGCGCACCTTGGGTTTCGCCGACGCCAACGAGCAGGCCCCCGTCACGCCGGACACCGTGTTCCGGCTGGCGTCGCTGTCGAAAGCGTTCGCCACCGCAGTGACGGGCATGCTGGTGCGCCGCGGGGTGCTCAGTTGGGACACGCGCCTTTCATCCGTGCTGCCGTTCTTCAAGCTGCGCGACGCCAACGCGTCCCAGGAAGCCACGGTGCGCGACATCCTGAGCCAGAGCATCGGCCTGCCGCCCAACGCCTACGACAATTTGCTCTCGAGCGGCGTGCCCTACCAGGAACTCGAACGCAAGCTGGCGACGGTGAAGATGACCTGCTCGCCGGGTGATTGCTACGGCTACCAGAACATCGCGTTCTCGTTGATCGGCGACGTGATCCACGCCAAGACCGGCCAGTTCTTCATCCAGTTGGTCGATCGCTACCTGTTCCTGCCGCTCGGCATGACGACCGCGAGTTACGGACGCGACGGACTGGAAGGCAGCCGCAGTTGGGCGCGCCCGCACTACAAGCGCAACGGCAAATGGATCGCCTACGAGCCCAACACGCACTTCTACGTGCCGCCCGCTGCGGGTGTCAATGCCAGCATCCGCGACATGGAGCAGTGGCTGATCGCGCAGATGGGAGGGCGACCGATGGTGCTGCCCGAGGCGTTGCTGGAAGTGCTGCACGCGCCGATCATCGACACCCCGTCCGAGCGGATGTTCTCGAACTGGCGACGTGCGCGCGTCAAGAAGGCCTCGTATGCCCTCGGCTGGCGAGTCTACGACTACGAAGGGCACACCCTGATCTTCCATGCCGGGGCCGTACAGGGCTACCGCTCGATGATCGGATTCTTCCCCGAATACCACACCGGCGTCGTGGTGCTGTGGAATTGCGAGAACGGCAGCCCCAGCGGGTTGATGCCGATGCTGCTTGACGCCTTCCTTGGCCTGAAGCACGAGGACTGGGCCGGCCTCGATCGCCGCCCCCGAAGCTCGCGCCGCAAGCGTTGACCCTGTAGCCCGGAGGGAGCGAAGCGCAATCAGGTCAGGCGGTCGCGCCTGGAATGCGCGCGACGTCGAGCGCACGCACGCCTGGACAGCCATCGGGCAACCATCCTGCTGCGATATGCGCCCGGCGTGAATAGGCGAGTAACCATCCATGGTGCGGTATTCGACCGGCCGGAGATGAGGCGAGCAACCATCCATGGTGCGTTTTCGCCCGGCGATCCATGGCCGGTCGTTCGAAGCCGCGCCTAGCGCGGCTTCTCACCCACCAAACTTGAAATCGATGCGACGACGCAAGGTGCTCGCGACCGGCTCGCCGTCCTTCAATGCGGGTTTGAATTTGGAGCTCCGCACCGCCTGGATCGCCGCGGAATCGAACACCCGCCGGGGCGATGAATCGATGACGTGCGGATTGTCGACGGTGCCGTCGATGGACACCGTGAACTCGACCACCGCGTAACCCGAGGTTTGGTTGCGTGCTGCCTGGAGTGGATACTCGGGTGCCGCGGGCGACACCGCCACCGCATTCCGCGATTCGCCCGCCGGCTTGGCCGGCGTCGGCGCCGGCGCGGTTGGCTTCGGCGGCGGTGCGGCTTTTGCGACCTCGGCGGCCTGTTGCTCGGCGGCTTTCCTGGCGGCGGCCTCCTTCTCGGCTGCGGCCTTGGCGGCCGCGGCCTGCTGGGCAGCCGCGAGTTGCGCCGCCTGTTGCGCCTGCAACTGCGCCTGCTCCTGCCGCGCCTGCAGCTTCCGCTGCGCATCCAGCTTGGAGCGCAGCAGCGTCAAGGTGTAATTGGTGGGATCGGCCCTGGACAACAGATCGATCTCGCGCGCGGCTTCGTCGAAGTCGTTCTGCGAAATCGCCTTCTCGACATCGGGCACGCCGAACGGGAACGTTTCACGGAGCGCGTCCCTTGCAACCTGGTTCGCAGGATCCTTCGCGAGTACGGCCTCGTAGTACTCCATCGCGTTGTTGCCCGCCGGCGTCACCAGCCGATGCTGGGCGTAGGCCTGGCGCGCGGCGGCGAGCAGGTCCGCGACGCTCATGCGCTGGAACCTGGCCTGCGTGGCGCTCGCCAGTTGCTGCGCGCGAGCGGCAGTCGTAGCGACGGCGGGCGCGGCGGTCGGGAGCGCCGCGGGTGCGGACGACACCGGTGCCGAGACGGGAGCTGCAGACGTCGTGGGCTCGGCATTCGTCGCCGGCGGCGCGGAGGATGCCTCGTTCGATCCCTGGCCACAGCCGGCCAGCATTAGTGCCATGCCCGCCGCGAGCAACATGCAACGCACGCCGGCCGCGGGCCCGAACGGTTCCCAGTCCAAACGAGTGGAGCAAGAAGTAGTCATGGGCGCACCTGTACGAAGTCAGGAATTCGACCCCGGTGGCCATGCAGGATTCGTTCCATGGACCGCGCAGAACCGCCGCGGCCGAAGGATCTCACAGCCGGCGATGGCCGGGATGTGACCGGTTCGACTCTTCGCGCGTCGGGCGGGCAGTTGTGAGCCCGACTTGTCCGATCCCGAAAATGGAAAGCCCCGGCAGAGCCGGGGCCAACACATGAACCGTTTGCCCGCGGCTCCCCGCGCTGGGCGTCGCGGGGAGAGCAGGCTTGTCGTTATGGATGTCGCGTGGAACCGTGCAACGGTGCCGCCGAACTACTTCTTCTTCGCCTTCGCACGCCGGGTCTTGCTGGCGCGGGCAGTCTTGGCCATCACGGCCTTCTTCGCGGTGCGCTTGCGTGCCGTCTTCTTGGTGGCGCGCTTGCGTGCCGGCTTCTTGGCCGTCGTCTTCTTGGCCGTCTTGCGGACGGTCTTGCGCGCGGACTTGCGCGCGGTGGAGGTTTTGGCCTTCGCGGACTTGCGGGCCGTGGTCTTCTTGGCCGCCTTCTTGGCGGGTTTTCTCTTTGCAGCTTTCTTGGTAGCCATCGTTCGTCTCAGCTCCTCATCAGTTGGCAGTGGTTGCCCAGTGAACGCATGCAGAAACGCCTCGCACAAAAGATCGCTGTTCGTGGCGTGCCGCAGGTTGGACACTTGACGACGTGTACGCTCGTCGGAAAGCAGCCGGAGTACATG
>DASSNH010000131.1:0-3503 GCA_035701405.1 Rhodanobacteraceae bacterium | reverse complement strand
TTTTCAGCACCGCGATGTCGGTGTCCGGATCGGCGCCGACCAGGGTGGCCTTGAAGTGGCGTCCGTCGTGCAGCGTCACCTTGATCGCATCGGCGCCGCTGACCACGTGGTTGTTGGTCAGGATGTAGCCCTTGGCGGCATCCACGATCACGCCCGAGCCGAGGCTCTGCTCGATGCGTTCGCGCGGAACCCCGCCGCCGAAAAAGCGGCGGAACAGCGGGTCGTTGAAATACGGATCGCGCACGCGAATGTGCGTGGTCGAGGAGATGTTCACCACGGCCGGCGTGACGTGGGCGAGCATCGGCGCCAGCGACATCATGGGCTTGCCGTCGACCATCGGCGGCTGCGTGGCGTCGGCATGCATCGGCAGCCACAACGCGAGCCCGATCACGAGCCATGTCAACAGAAGCGGCGAACGGCGCCGGCGGGAACGTGCGCGCATGGAACGACTCCTTGCAAAAAACGTGAATCCGACCGGTTTGGACAGGCGTCGGCCATGCGTGGTTCAGTCCTTGCCCGGCCTCGGCGAGCATACTGCAACAGGCGTGAAGGGCCGTGCAGCGGGCCATCGCGCGGGTCGAATATTTCGCTTTGACTTTGCCCGCCTGCGGGGGTACCTTGGAGCGGCTGCCGGACACAACATCTTGTGTCCGGTTTTCAGGCGATTCACAAGTCATGGGGTTGAGTGCGGGCCGTACAGGGGCGGCGGGCAACGTATCCGGAGGTGGCCATGTGTCTTTGTCATCCACTGTTCGTCGTCATCGGTTTCGATACGGCGGCGACCCCGACTCCGACTTTTGATGAGCCTTGCCCTGCGGGGCACCGGCAACAGTAGTCAGACCCTTCGCATCCGAGATCGAAAAGGATACCGATGAGCACCGTACGCAAGAGCGCCCTGAACCACGACGCGGCGGACATTCCGCTGCAACCCGCCTCGCACGACATCTGGGACAAGAAATACCGTCTCAAGACCAAACAGGGCGAACCGGTGGATGTCACCGTGGACGACACCTGGAAGCGCGTCGCCCGCGCGCTGGCCGACGTCGAAACCACGCCCGAACTCAAGGAGGCCTGGTACGAACGCTTCCTGTGGGCGCTGCGCCGCGGGGCCATTCCCGCCGGCCGCATCACCTCCAACGCCGGCGCGCACAAGCACAAGCCCAAGACCAGCACCATCAACTGCACCGTGTCGGGCACCATCACCGATTCCATGGACGACATCCTGGAAAAAGTGCACGAGGCGGGCCTGACGCTCAAGGCGGGGTGTGGTATCGGGTATGAATTTTCGACGCTGCGCCCGCGCGGCGCCTACGTGTCCGGCGCCGGCGCCTACACCTCCGGCCCGCTGTCGTTCATGGACATCTACGACAAGATGTGTTTCACCGTCAGCTCCGCCGGTGGCCGTCGCGGTGCGCAGATGGGCACCTTCGACGTGCGCCATCCCGACGTGCGCGAGTTCATCCGCGCCAAGCGCGAGGACGGCCGCCTGCGCCAGTTCAACCTGAGCCTCCTGATCACCGACGGCTTCATGCAGGCCGTGGAAGCCGACGCCGACTGGCCGCTGGTGTTCCCCGTGCACGTCAAGGAAAAGCACGAGGTCGACCTCGCCGACGAAAGCCAGGTGATCTGGCGCGAATGGCCCACCCGCGAAAACTACGTTTCCCGCGAGGACGGCCTGGTCGCCTGCAAGATCTACGGCCACGTCCGCGCGCGGCATCTGTGGGACATGATCATGACCTCGACGTACGACTACGCCGAGCCCGGCTTCATCCTCATCGACCGCGTCAACGAAATGAACAACAACTGGTGGTGCGAGCACATCCGCGCGACCAACCCTTGCGGTGAGCAACCGTTACCGCCGTACGGTTCCTGTCTGCTCGGCTCGGTCAACCTGACCACCTTCGTGCGCGATCCGTTCGGGCCCAAGGCGCGCTTCGACTGGGACGAGTATCGCGAGGTGGTGAAGGTGTTCACGCGCATGCTCGACAACGTGGTCGAGATCAACGGCCTGCCGCTGGAACAGCAGCGCAGCGAGATCATGAACAAGCGCCGTCACGGCATGGGCTTCCTTGGTCTCGGTTCGACGCTGGCCATGCTCAAGCATCGCTACGGCTCGACCGAAGGCGTCGAGTTCACCGAGCGGGTGGCGCGCGAAATGGCCGTGGCCGGCTGGGAAGTGGCGCTGGAGCTGGCCGAGGAGAAAGGCGCCGCGCCGGTGCTGACGCGCGACTACGAAGTGACCGCCGAAATGCTGCGCAAGCGTCCGGAAATGGCCGCCGACGGCTGGAAGGTCGGCGACAAGATTCGCGGGTCCGTGCTGCACGCCAAGTACAGCCGCTACATGCAGCGCGTCGCCGAGGCCGCGCCGGAGCTGGTCGAGAGACTCGCCGAAACCGGCGCGCGTTTCACCCACCACACCTCCATCGCGCCGACCGGCACCATCTCGCTGTCGCTGGCCAACAACGTCAGCAACGGCATCGAGCCGAGCTTCGCGCATCACTATTCGCGCAACGTCATCCGCGAGGGGCGCAAGACCAAGGAAAAGGTCGAGGTCTACAGCTTCGAGCTGCTGGCCTATCGCGCCTGGATCAACGCCGGCGCCATGCCCTTCACCGAGGATGCCGGCAAGAAGCTGCCCGACTATTTCGTGGCCGCCGACGACATCAAGCCGACCGAGCACGTGGACATGCAGGCGGCGGCGCAGAAATGGGTGGATTCGTCCATTTCCAAGACCGCCAACGTGCCCACCGAGTATCCCTACGAGGACTTCAAGGACATCTACCTCTACGCCTACAAGCGCGGCCTCAAGGGCTGCACCACCTTCCGCTTCAATCCCGAGGCGTTCCAGGGCGTGCTGGTCAAGGAGGCCGACCTCGAAAACACGCGCTACCAGTTCGAGCTGGAAGACGGCAGCGTGATCGAGGTGAAAGGCAACGAGGAGGTCGAATACGACGGCGAAACCCACACCGCCGCCAACCTGTTCGACGCGCTGAAGGAAGGCTACTACGGCAAGTACTGATTGCCGTTGGACACCACAAAGAGATCGCCATGACCATCAAGATCGACAAGAAAATCAAGGCCTATCAGGTGCTCAAGCAGGAGCCGACGGAAGCCGAAAAGGCGCCGCCGGTCGTCAAGCCCGCGGCCGCCGAAGTCATCCAGATGCACGAAAGCCTGGAGCGGCCGCAGACCCTGATCGGCGCCACCTACAAGATCAAGTCGCCGCTGTTCGAACACGCGCTTTACGTCACCATCAACGACATCGTGCTCAACGCCGGCACCGAATACGAGCAGCGCCGTCCCTTCGAGATCTTCATCAATTCGAAGAACATGGACCACTTCCAGTGGATCGTGGCGCTGACCCGCATCATGAGTGCGGTGTTTCGCAAGGGCGGCGACGTCACCTTCCTGGTCGAGGAAATGAAGGCCGTGTTCGACCCGCGCGGCGGCTACTTCAAGGCCGGCGGCGTGTACATGCCCTCCATCGTGGCCGAGATCGGCGC
>DASSNH010000130.1:0-3373 GCA_035701405.1 Rhodanobacteraceae bacterium | reverse complement strand
GCGTGGAAGGCCCTTCCGCGCCAGGTCGCTGCGGAGGCGCCGGCGCAAGGCCGGCAGCGCGCGCCCAAAACGAAGCAGCCGCCGGTACTTCTCGGTATCCCGCTGGATTCGCCACTGCGGGTGGTAGCGGTATTGCTTGCGTCCGCGCGCGTCGCGTCCGGTCGCCTGCAAGTGGCCGGCGGGGTCCGTGCAAATCCAGACGTCGCGGTAGGCAGGCGGAATCGCCAACGCCCGGATCCGCTGCAAGGTCGCGCGGTCGCGGACCGGCCGGCCCGAAGGATCGCGATAGGCAAAGCCGCGTCCTGCCCGCAGCCGCGATATTCCCGGCTCGAAATCGCTGGAGTAGCGCAGCTCCTGCGCGCCGGAGCCGGACTTTATCCGGTTCGCCGTACGCCGCTTGCCGCTGCGGTTGCGCGGTGCGCCCAAGCCACATCATCCTCTCGGCGGCATGCCGCCGAAAGCTTCCACGCAAATGAGGGGATGGCGGCGCCGGCGGCCGGAAGCCGACGGCACCGTCCGTCGATCATGCAGCGGCGCGTGGGCTCCTCTGCTTCATGAGCTCCTGCTTGCGCGTTTCCATTTGCTCGCCGAGCGCCTGCAGTTCGTCCTTCGACATCAACTTCCTGGCACGGGGAAACATCTCGCCCTCCTCCTCCTTGACGTGATGCTCCACGAGTTCCTTGAGGACCTTGGCACGGCCACTGAACTGCTCGGAGCCGGCGGGCGTCTTGTTCAAGTCGGGCAGCACGAGTTCCCCGACCGCGCGGTGTTCCTCACGCGCTTCGAAGAACATCTTGGCATCGTCGCTCTTTTCCCCGGCCTTCTTGAACGCCGGATAGAAGATCTCGTTCTCGATCCGCGTGTGGACCTCGAGTTCCTCGGTGATCTTCGAAAGCAGCTCGGTGCGTTTCTTTTCCGCACGCGCCGTCGTTTCGGCGAGGCTCGACAGCAGTTCCTTCACCTTGTCGTGGTCTTCCTTCAACAGCTTGATCGCGTCCATTTGCATGTCTCTCCGTGGGTGGAATCCATAGTTGGCGGGGCACGCGGTTAATGCGGAATGAATGCGGCGCCGCCTGCCCATGCCGGGTGGTGTTGCCGTTCAAAAAAAGCGCGACCGGGGGTACGGTCGCGCAACGTGATTGCTCGTGAAATCGTCGCGTTCGTCGATTATTGGTCGGCCTTGTGGATGGTGAAGCCCGACAGCGCCGCACCGATGTCCCAGCCTTCACCCTTGCCGCTCAGCTTCAGCGAAACATTGCCCTTGGTCATCGCCGCGACGTGGCCGGAATTCACGACGCCGGCATGCGCGCTCGCGGTGGCGTAGGTACCCACGATCTGGTTGATGTCGGTGATGCCGCTGAACTCGCCGTGGCCCTCGGTGAGCTTGTACTTGCCGACGGTCAGGCCACCGCCTTTCGCGTCGAGGTGGACCGCCATCGACTGCCCGTTGTCGCAGGTGACCGTCCCGGTTCCGTCGGCCGTCTTGTAGATCACCGACCAGCCGGACAACGTGAACGTCATCTGGCATTTGATTTCGTTGGCGTCCGTCGCCCACGCGCTCGTCGCGACGATCGCGCCCAGCATCGACAGCGCCAATGCGAATCCCAATCGCTTGTCTTTCACGGTACTCCTCCTTGATCTGGTTCCATGACCACGCTTCGGGTCCGCCTGTGATCCTAGGCAGGGGCGCGTGTTGACGGTGTGAAACGCCGTGGCCACCCGGGCCTCGCGCTGCGGACCCACCGTGGCCGAACGGCGTGCGTTGTGGGGGGCCGGATCAGCCGATGTGATCGACGAACTGACGCGCCAAGCCCCAGGCCGGACCGGCTGCCACGCGCGCGCCCGCCTTCACCATGCCGCTGCCGATGCGCACCTGCGCGAGCACGAAGCCGATCCCGGCCGCGCCGGCCAGGATCGGCCACGGACGCGCCTCGTACGCCGCCACCAGGTCTTCCACCGATCCGTGGAGCTCACGTCGCGCCGCCTCGCATTCGCGCAACGCCCGGCGCCGCGCACGCAACGCGTGGAAGTACTTGTTCATGGGTTTTCCTTCCTTCCCGGCGCAGCTTCGGGCGGCGCGCCCCGCACCGCCTCCCGCGTGCCGGCGATGCGGCCGAGGTCGTGCAAGACCGTCCGGCCGAGCATGCGCAATTCGGCGCGCGCCTGGGGGAACGTCGCTTGCCGGAGCGCGTACTTGATCATCGACCAGACGCCCACGATGAGGATGGCATGGATCACCACCAGCAAGCCCAGCGCCAGGCCCGGCGAATGAGTTGCATGCATCAACGCCCAGCCGATCAAGGCCACGAGGCACACCCACAGCGACACCGCGAATGCGACCAGCGCGGTCGCCGCGATGAAAAGCAGCGGGATGCCCGCGCGCACCACCTTGGCCTCGGCGGTGGCGACTTTCCGCAACGCGAAAAAGAGCTGCCGCAGGGCCGCGAACACCCCCGCCAGCGCTGCAAGCGTCGAGGGTGACGGCGCCCCGCCTTCACCGGCGGGCGCACCCTCCGGTGGCGGTGGCGGACGGCCCGGCGCGGCGCCGGGCTCGCGGCCATCGGCGATGCTCACTGGCCTGTCCGCCGCGGCATGCGGGCGGTCTTCAACGGCGCGAACCCAGCAGCCGGCCGACCAGCCAGCCGGCCGCCAGCGCGATCGCCACCGATTGCACCGGCTTCTCGCGCACGCACTCGCGGGCATCTTCCATCAGGTTGTCCGCGCGATCGCGCATGGTGTACGCGGCGGCGCTGCCGCGCTGCCGCCAGTCCGCGGCCTTGTCGGCGAGCCGGTGGGCGGTGCGGGCGCCCGCGTCGGTCGCGTGTTCCGCGCGCTGCTCGGCGTGGTCCGTCTTGGCCTTGGCGGCTTGCGCGGCCTCGCCGGCCTCCTGCTTGATCCGCTCGGCCGCGCGGTCGATGCGTTCGTGGGTCTTGCCGTTTGCATGTGCCTGCGGTTTGTTGGTGTCTTCGGCCATGATCTTCTCCTTCCGGTGGTGCCGCCTCGAGGCGGCGGCGTTCGATTGCGGGTGGCTTGCGCGCGTGCCGCGGTCCGGACAAGCCCCCTTCAGATCGCTGACCAGGCGATGGTGCTGAGCAGCCCGAGCGCTTCCTTGCGCGAATCCAGCCGGGTGTGCTGGACCACGATCGGCACGTCCGATTCGATCACGCTCGAATACGGAGTATCGCGCGGCACGGGCTCGGGGTCTTCGAGGTCGTTGAAGCGCAAGTGCAGGGTGCGACGGGCCGGAACCCGGACCTTGTAGGGACCGACCGGCTCCTTTTCGACGAAATACAGGGTGATCGCCACGTGCGCGTCCCGATCGTTGGCGTTCAACAGGCAGGCCGCTTCGTGGCTGACGAAACGCGAGCCCTTC
>DASSNH010000129.1:0-18097 GCA_035701405.1 Rhodanobacteraceae bacterium | reverse complement strand
GCCTGCCGATCCTCGGGATCCCTACGCGGATTACGATGCCGCGAAGCTGAAGGCGTTCCTCGCCGGCTACAAGCTCCCGCGCGACCCCGGCGCGAAGTACGAATATTCCAATCTCGGGCTGGGCCTGCTCGGCTACGCCCTCGCCCGGCACGCCGGGACCTCCTACCCGCAACTCCTGCAATCGCGGGTCTTCGGACCGCTCGGCATGACGTCGACCAGCGCCACCCTGAAGGAACCGCTCGCTCCGAGGTGGGCGCCGGGCCACGACGAGCAAGGCAAGCCCGCGCAACCCTGGCATCTCGACGCGCTGGCCGGCGCCGGTGCGATCAACAGCACCGGCACGGACATGCTGCGCTACCTCGAAGCCAACATGGGCCGTGGCGAAGGCGCACTGCGGCGCGCGATGAAGTTCGCGCACGAACCACGCCGCGCGGTGGGCGGCGACGAGCGCATCGGACTCGCGTGGATGACGAAACGCGGCAAGTCGGGCGATGTGGTCTGGCACAACGGCATGACCGGCGGCTACGCGAGCTTCCTGGGCTTCACCGCCGACGGAACGCGCGGCGTGATGATCCTAACCAACATCCAGCAATCGGTGGACGACCTCGGCTTCGCCGCGCTGCTCCCGGACGCGCCCCTGGCGCCGGCCCGCAAACAAATCGCCTTGGCCCCGAAACAGCTTCAGGACTACATCGGCGAGTACCGGCTCGCCCCGGACTTCGTGTTGACGGTGATGCAGCAAGGCGACCAGCTGCTCGCGCAGGCCACCGGCCAGGGCGCATTCCCGATCTTCCCGGACGCCACCGACAAGTTTTTTGCAAAGATCACCGACATCCGGATCGACTTCAAACGCGACGGCAAGGGTAAGGTGGAATCACTGGTGCTGCACCAGAACGGCCACGACATGCCGGCGCCGAAACTCGATGCCGCCGAATCCGCGGAGCTCGGCGGCCACAAGACCGTCCGCCTCGACACCGCGACACTGAAGCAGTACGTCGGCCGTTATCAACTGGCACCGGGCGCGGTATTCGACATCACGCTCGACCACGGCCAACTGAAGGCGCAGCTGACCGGACAGCCGGCGGCCCCGGTCTACCCCAGCGCGAAGGACGAGTTCTACTACACGGTCGTGGACGCCCGGCTCAGCTTCAAACGCGGCGCGGACGGCAAGGTCGATGCCCTGGTCCTGCACCAGAACGGCACCGACCGCGCCGCAAAACGCATTCCCTAGCGCTCGCACCGGCCGGGCACCAGCCGCAGGATCCGTGATGCCGGGCGAGACAAGGCCATCGGTTCGGATTAGAGTGCGCGCTTTTGTTCCTTCGCGCGGATAGCCATGTCCACGTCGCAGCCTGCGGCCGCATCGAGCCTGCAGTTGTACGTCCCCAAGCTGGTGACGCTGTTGCGCCGCGGCTACCACTTCGACGATTTCCGGCACGACCTGGTGGCCGGCCTGACCGTGGCCGTGGTGGCCCTGCCGCTGGCGATGGCGCTGGCGATCGCTTCCGGCACGACGCCCGAGAAAGGCCTGTACACCGCGATCGTCGCCGGCTTCCTGATTTCGCTGCTGGGCGGCTCGCGCGTCCAGGTGGGCGGGCCCACGGCGGCGTTCATCCCGGTGGTGTTCAACGTCATCGACAAGCATGGCTTCGGCGGGCTGATCCTGTGCACCCTGCTCGCCGGCTGCATGCTGATCGCGGCGGGCGTGCTGCGCCTCGGGGTGCTGCTGAAGTACATCCCGAAACCGGTGGTCACGGGCTTCACCGCAGGCATCGCGGTCAGCATCTTTTCGAGCCAGGTGAAGGACCTCCTGGGCCTGGACATGGCCAGGGTGCCGGCCGAGTTCTTCGCGCGCTGGTCGGCCTATGCGCAGCACCTGCCGGGCTTCAGCGCGGCGACCGTTGCGGTATCCGTGGCATGCGTGGCGGTGATCCTGCTGCTGCGCAAGTATCGGCCCAACTGGCCGGGCTTCCTGATCGTCGTGGTGGGCGGCGCCGCGGTCGTCACCCTGATCGGACTGCCGGTCGACACGATCGGCACCCGTTTCGGCGGCATTCCGGACGCGTTGCCGACTTTCTCGTTCCCGCACATCCCGTTCGAGCGCACCCGCGAGTTGCTGCCGGTGTCCTTCACGATCGCGTTCCTGGCCGGCGTGGAATCGTTGCTGTCGGCGGTGGTCGCCGACGGCATGATCGGCGGCCGCCACCGCTCGAATTGCGAACTGGTTGCCCAGGGCGTTGCCAACATCGGCAGCGCATTGTTCGGGGGATTGCCGGCCACCGGCGCGATCGCGCGCACCGCCACCAATGTCCGGTCCGGCGCGCGGACGCCCATTGCCGGAATGCTGCACGCGGCATTCCTGCTGGTCTTCATGCTCGTGCTGGCGCCACTGATCCAGTACGTGCCGCTGGCGACGCTGGCCGCGATCCTCGTGGTGGTGGCATGGAACATGGCCGAGATCGAAAGCTTCCGGCACCTGATGTCGGGGCCGATCGGCGATCGCGCGGTCCTGCTGCTCACCTTCGTGCTGACCGTTGTGTTCGACCTGACCGTCGCGATCCAGGTGGGCGTCGTGCTGGCGGCGTTCCTGTTCATGCACCGGATGGCTGGCGTGGTGGCGATGGAGTCCCACGTGACGCTGATCGACGACGACCAGGCCGACACCATCCACCCCACCGCTCCCGACCAGCGCGCGCAATTGCCACCCGGCGTGGAGGCGTTCCGGATTTCCGGCCCGCTGTTCTTCGCGGTCGCCAACCGCCTCGACGACGTACTGAACCAGTTCTTCAAGCCGCCGCGCGTCTTCATCCTGCGCATGAGCCAGGTCCCGCTGATCGACAGCAGTGGCGTCACTGCGCTGGGTCAAATGCTGGGACGTTGCCGCCGCACCGGAATCCGGGTCATCTTCTCGGGCTTGCAGGAGCAACCGCGCGCGATACTCGCCGACATGGGCATCCGGGAAGACGGCGTGCACCTGCGCTTTGCCCGGGATTTCGCCGAAGCGGTGCGATGGGCGGCGGCAGGCTCACAGGAAGGCGGCCAGCCTGCGGAAACCACCCGCACCTGACCGCCCGCTTCAGCGCGGCTGGCCGCTCCCGCCTGCGGCATCGCCCACCACGTCCGTGCCCTTGGGCGGCACGAAGGTGAAGGTATCCGCCGGCAGGCCGACGTTGCGCTGCCAGTCGGAGAATGCGATTTCGGTGCGGTTGCCGAGGGTGTCCTTGAACACCATCCGGCGCAGGCCGGTGGCGTCGAAACCGATCTCGGCGTATTCGAACTGCGGCTCTTTCGCCCGCGACACCAGCCGCAGCCACTCCAGACCGTCGTGCGTGCCGGCGTCGCTCGCCTTGAATTCGGTGTCGAGCTGCGACAGGTCGGTCAGCACTGTCAGCGGACTGTGCGCTTCCTCGGCGCCCTGGTCGCGCACCGTGACCTGTTCCAGGTCGGGCTCGTACACCCACACCTTGTGGCCATCGGCCACCATCAACTGCTGGTACGGTTCGGTGACGTTCCAGCGGAACAGCCGCGGCGCCTCCAGCGCCAGCGTGCCGCGGCTGGAGCCGGTGATGTTGCCGTGGGCGTCGAACACCGTCTGCTTGAAATTGCCTTGCAGCGAATGCAGGCCATCGGCGAATGCATCGAGCCGCGCGCGCGCGCCTGTGGCCGCTAACGCGCCGCCGGCGACCAGCGACAGGCCGAACAACAGGATCAACTTCCGCATGGGCGTTTTCCGGGGCGATCGCACGGGGCGCATTGTGCCGGAAGCTCGTGAATGGCGCATGAGAACGAGCTAACCAGCGGGAGAGCATGTTCCCCGACAACCACCCTCCCGTGCGCCTCTAGCGAAGCGGCTGTCGTGGAAAGTCGGGCCAGGGATGGCCGTTCTGGACTCCATGGCCCGAAGCCTTCCGGCGGGGTTGTGGGAGTGGCGATGCCGCGATCAGGGACGATCGCAAAAACTATGCCGGCGGCGGAGCGAGTACCTCGCGGGTGCCGTTGTGCTGCGGCGCCGACACGACGCCGTCGGCTTCCATCTGCTCGATCAGGCGCGCGGCGCGGTTGTAGCCGATCCGCAGGTGGCGCTGCACGCCCGAGATCGACGCCCTCCGCGAGGACGTGACGATCGCCACGGCCTTGTCGTACAGCAGGGTGTCGCCGTCCCCGTCGCCGTCCGCGTCTTCGGGCAACCCCGACTCGTTGATGATCTTGCCGTCGCCCATCGCCTGCACGTCTTCCAGCACCCCTTCGATGTAACGCGGCTCGCCCTGGGTGCGCAGCCATTCCACGACCTTGTGCACGTCGTCGTCGCCGACGAACGCGCCGTGGACGCGCTCCGGCGTCGCGGTACCCGGCGGCAGGTACAGCATGTCGCCGTTGCCGAGCAGGGTTTCCGCACCGGACTGGTCGAGGATCGTGCGCGAATCGATCTTCGAGGAAACCTGGAACGCGATGCGGGTCGGGATGTTGGCCTTGATCAGCCCGGTGATCACGTCCACCGACGGCCGCTGGGTCGCGAGGATCAGGTGCACGCCCGCGGCGCGCGCCTTCTGGGCGAGCCGCGCGATCAGTTCCTCGACCTTCTTGCCGACGATCATCATCATGTCGGCGAATTCGTCGATCACCACCACGATGTACGGCAGCGGTTCCAGCGGCTGCGCCTTGTCGTCGGGCGCCTCGGGATTGGCCTTGAACAGCGGATCCGGGAGCGGCTGCCCCGCGGCCTCGGCGTCGCGCACCTTCTTGTTGAAACCGGCGAGGTTGCGCACGCCCACCGCGGCCATCAGCTTGTAGCGGCGTTCCATTTCGGCCACGCACCAGCGCAACGCGTTGGCGGCTTCCTTCATGTCGGTCACGACCGGCGCCAGCAGGTGCGGGATCCTGTCGTACACCGACAGCTCCAGCATCTTGGGGTCGATCATGATCATCCGGACGTCCGCGGGCCGCGCCTTGAACAACAGCGACAGCACCATTGCGTTCAGCGCCACCGACTTGCCGGAACCCGTGGTGCCGGCGACCAGCAGGTGCGGCATCTTCTGGAGGTCCACGACCACCGGGCGTCCGCCGATGTCCTTGCCGAGCGCGAGCGACAGCGGCGAACGCGCGTCCCCGTATTCGCGCGAGCTGAAGATTTCCGACAGGTACACGATCTCGCGATGCGCATTCGGCACCTCGAGCCCGATCACGTTCTTGCCCGGGATCACGTCGACCACGCGCACGCTGACCAGCGACAGGCCGCGCGCGATGTCCTTGTCGAGCGAGGAAATCTGGCTGCCGCGGATGCCGGGCGCGGGCTCCAGCTCGAACCGCGTGATCACCGGCCCCGGATGCGCGCTGACCACCCGTGCTTCGATCCGGAAATCCTTGAGCTTCATCTCGACCTGGCGCGAAAGCACCTCGAGGGTCTCTTCAGAATAACCCTTCCCGGCCTGTGGCTTGGCTTCTTCGAGCAGCGACAGCGGCGGCACCTCGCCTTCGCTCGCGGCGCCGGTGAACAGCGGAATCTGGGTCTCGCGCTTGGCCCGCTCGCTCTTGACGATCGGCGCGGGCGCGGGCTCGATCCGCACGGGCTCCCGCTTCGAGCGGCGTTCGAGGTCTTCCTTGCGCGCCGTCTCGCGCTCGACCCTCGCCGCGCGCGCCGCGAGCGTTTCCGGCGCCCGCTTGAGCTTGCCGCGAATCCAGCCCGAGCCGGTCAGCACCTGCTGCCCGGTCCAGTCCATCACCCGGAACCACGAAAGCCCGGTGATCCAGGTGACCGCGATCAGCAGCAACGCCAGCAGCAGCAACAGCGCCCCGAGTTCGCCGAAGCCGCGATGCAGCACGTCGCCCGCGCCGCAACCGAGCAGCCCGCCCGCGCGCGTGGCGCTGCCGCACTGGGGATCCGACGCGTGCAACCAGGCGAGTCCGCAGCCACCGACGAAGAACGCCACGAATCCGATCAGGCGCAGGCTCGGTTCCCACTTGCTCTCGCCTTCGCTGCGCCGGTACCAGCCGCGCAACACGCCGACGCCGAGCACCACCAGCAGCAAGGGAAACGCGTAGGCGATGACGCCGAACAGGTGGAACAGCAGGTCGGCGATGTAGGCGCCCACGGCGCCGCCGAAATTGTGCACCGGTCTCCCCGGCACGCCGGCGCTCCACCAGCCGGGATCCGTGCCGTCGTAGCTCGCGAGGCACGCGAACAGGTACACCGCGAGCGGGAACAGCAGCAACGCCGCCGCCTCGCGCAGCAACCGCCGCGCGCGTTCGCTCATTCCGGGGGATTTGGCCTGGACCTGTACTCTCGCACGCGCCACGCGTGGCAACCTCGATTCCGGATGACCTTTTGCGCGCTGACTATACCGCCGTTTCGGCGGGGACCAAGCCCCGGCACCGGCCGGCGTCCCGCGCTGTCGACGCGCTCACGTTTTGCGCGTTTTTGGCACGGTCTTGCCCGCGCCGGCACCGCCTGTTTTGCCCCCGTGCATGAGCGCGCCACGCGCGCGCCCGGACGGAAAGAGTTTGCAGGAAGGGCTGGCCGGGCTGCATCGGGCAAGCCCAAAGAGCAACGGCCATTCCCCCGCGGGCCTGCGGCGCCCGCCCCCTTTCGCGCGCGAAGGGGGCAGGAAACACCGTCAGGGCTGCATGCCTTTCAGCGCCGGATGCACCAGTTCGCCGTTCGCGACGTTGATGCCGCTGGCGAGGATCGTGTCGTTCCGCCATTCCTTCTGCGCGAGGCGCAGCACGTACGGCAGGATCGCCGCCGAGATCGCCTGCGAGGACGTCTGCGGGACCGCGCCGGGCATGTTGGTGACGCAGAAGTGCGTGACATCATCGACCAGATACGTTGGATCCTTCCAGGTGGTCGGCTTCGAGGTCTCGAAGCAGCCGCCCTGGTCGATCGAGATGTCGACCAGCACGCTGCCCTTTTCCATCGACGCGACCATTTGGCGGGTCACGACGTGCGGCGCCCGGGCGCTCGGAATCAGCACGGCGCCCACCACAAGGTCGGCCGTCGCGACCTCCTCCGCGACCGCCGACTCGTAGGCATACAGCGCGGTGACGTTGTCGCCCCAGCCGCGTGCCTGCGCCAGACGATCCGGCCGCTTGTCGAACACCACCACGTTGCTTCCGCCCCGGGCCGCGAGCTTCGCCGCGTTGCCACCGGCAACGCCGGCGCCCAGCACCACGACCTTGCCGCGCTCGGTCGCTGCCATCCCGCCCAACAGCTTGCCCTTGCCACCGTTCGGCTGATGCAGCAGCGTGGTTCCGACCTGGGTGGCCAGTTTGCCCGCGACCACCGACATCGGGGTCAGCAGCGGCAAGGAACCATCCTTTTCCTGCACGCTTTCGAATGCGACGCCGGTCAGGCCAAGTTCGAGCAGGCGCTTGGTCAGGGCGGGTTCGGCGGCGAGGTGCAGGTAGCAGAACAGCAGGTGCCGCTTCTCGAGCAGGTCGAGGTCGCCGGCGATCGGCTCCTTGACCTTCACGATCATGTCCGCCGATCCGTACAGCGCGGCGGCGTCGGGCACCACCTTCACGCCGACACGGGTGAAAAGCTCGTCGTCGAAACCGCTCTTGCCGCCCGCACCGGACTGCAGGAACACTTCGTGGCCATGCCGAACAAGGTCGGCACATGCCGCCGGAACCAGGGCGACCCGACCCTCGAGGGTCTTGGTTTCGGAAGGAACGCCAATACGCATCTCGTCATCCTCTGCGAAAATCAACTTTCACGCGCTTGAAATACCGCCACAAACTCCCCATGCTGCACGACTCGCCACCGGTTGCACGTGAGACCGGGCGCGCGACGCGCGGGTGTCACGGGCAAGACAGCGATCGGGGTCGCGGCACCTGGAAACGCGCCACGGCAAGCGGTGGGGAAGTTCTGCGGACCTCGAAAACAACTTCGGAAGTATACATGAGCACCCTGAAACACAGTCGCCTGATCATCCTGGGCTCGGGTCCGGCCGGGTACACCGCGGCCGTCTATGCGGCGCGCGCGAACTTGAAGCCGACGCTGATCACCGGCCTTGCCCAGGGCGGCCAGTTGATGACCACGACCGACGTCGACAACTGGCCCGGCGACGTGGAAGGCCTGCAGGGTCCCGCGCTGATGCAGCGCATGGCCGAGCACGCCGAGCGATTCCACACGGAGATGGTGTTCGACCACATCCACAGCGTCGACCTGAAGCAGCGCCCGTTCCGGTTGAAGGGCGACAGCGGTGAATACAGTTGCGACGCACTGATCATCGCCACCGGCGCCACCGCCAAGTACCTCGGCATCGCCAGCGAGGAGAAGTTCAAGGGCAAGGGCGTGTCGGCGTGCGCCACCTGCGACGGATTCTTTTTCCGCGACCAGGACGTCGCCGTGATCGGCGGCGGCAACACCGCGGTCGAGGAAGCGCTGTACCTGGCCAACATCTCGCGCAAGGTGACACTGGTGCACCGCCGCGACAAGCTGCGCGCGGAAAAGATCATGCAGGACAAGCTGTTCGAGAAGGTCAACGCCGGCAAGATCGAGCCGGTGTGGGACCACACGGTAGACGAGGTGCTCGGCGACAGCAGCGGCGTCAGCGGGCTCCGCCTCGCAAGCACCAGGGACGGCAGCACGCGCGAAGTCGCGGTCACCGGCATGTTCGTCGCGATCGGCCACACGCCCAACACCGGCGTATTCGAAGGCCAGCTCGACATGCACAACGGCTACATCAAGATCAAGAGCGGGTTGGCCGGCAATGCCACCGCCACCTCGGTGCCGGGCGTGTTCGCGGCGGGCGACGTCGCCGACCACGTGTACCGCCAGGCGGTCACTTCGGCAGGCTTCGGATGCATGGCCGCGCTGGATGCCGAGAAGTATCTCGATTCGGTCGGGCTGGCGGGCTGATCGCTCGCCCGTTCTGCGCACGACGCGCGCATAAGCTTTTTGACGCGGATAAAGGCGGATAGAGCCATCTGCCTTTGGAATTGGTCCGTAGGGTCGGTCGCACTGAGGGAAGCGCCGAAAGGCGCGAAGTCGAAGTGACACCGTTGCGGAATCCGGGTGTTTCGACTTCGCGGAGCTACGCTCGGCACGAACGGTTTCACTTCTGTTGGATAAGGTCCTATCCGCGTTGATCCGCGCCCAATGCTTTTGTCGGTCTGCGTGATTCGGGCGATCTTCAGATCACCCCCTGCCAGAATAGACGCATGCTCACGCTGCACACCCACGCGTCGATCGATGCCATCGCGGCGGGCGATTGGGATGCGCTGGTCGCCGATTCGAATCCGTTCGTGAGCCACGCGTTCCTGTCCGGTCTCGAGGGCACCGGTTGCATCCGCGAGGAATTCGGCTGGCGCGCGCAACACCTGACGCTCCACGACGGCGACGCGCTGGTCGGGGCTTTGCCGCTGTACGTCAAGGCCAACTCGCACGGCGAATACGTGTTCGACTGGGGCTGGGCCGACGCCTGGGAACGTGCCGGCGGCCAGTACTACCCGAAGTTCCTGTGCGCGGTGCCCTACTCGCCTGTCACGGGGCCACGCCTTCTCACGGGCGCCGCGGCGAATGCCGCAAAGCGTCGCGCCACGCTGGCGGCCGCATTGCGCGAACTGACCGAACGCACCGGCCTTTCATCGGTGCACGTCGATTTCCTCCGCGAAGAGGAAACCGCGGCCTTCGACGAGGCGTGGCTCGCGCGCTCCGATTGGCAATTCCAGTGGCGCAATCCCGGCGGCTGGCGCGACTTCGACGACTACCTCGGCGCATTGACGCACAAGCGTCGAAATGCGATCCGCCACGAACGCGCGCAAGTGGGCCAGGGCAGGATCGACTGCGAATTCCGCGACGGCGGCACGCTGGACGACGCCGAATGGCGGACCATGCACCATCTGTACACCAACACCTTCGACGAAAAGGGCAACACGCCGACCTTGTCGCTCGACTTCTTCCGCCATCTCGGCTCCGCATTTCCCGAACATTCGCACGTCGCGTTCGCGCGACGCCGGGGCGAGATCGTGGCGGGCGCACTGTTCCTGTCCGGGAAGGACGCTCTTTACGGCCGTTATTGGGGTGCGCGGGAGGAAGTGCCGGGCATGCACTTCGAGCTGTGCTACTACCAAGGCATCGAGCAATGCCTGCGGCGCGGTCTCGCTCGCTTCGAACCCGGCGCGCAGGGCCTGCACAAGCTCGCACGCGGATTCCTGCCGACCCGCACCCATTCCCGGCACTACATCACCGACGACCGATTCCGCGAAGCCGTGCGCAGCGCCTTGCGGCACGAGGCGGCGGCGCTCGAGGTGCGCGGCCGCGAATTGCGGACGCATTCACCATTCGCGCAACGCGATGGGGCGCCATGATCCGGATCCGGCAGCTCGATGCGCTGGCGCCCGACCTGTTTCCGGACCCCGGCCGCGCGCTCGCCGATCCCAACGGCCTGTTGGCGTTCGGCGGCGACCTGTCGCCGCAACGGTTGGTCGCCGCCTACTCGCGCGGGATCTTCCCGTGGTATTCGGAAGGCGACCCGCTGCTGTGGTGGTCACCGGATCCGCGCTGCGTATTCGGGACCGGCGAGGTGCACGTGTCGCGGAGCCTCGCCAAGTTCCTGCACAAGTCGCAATGGCAGTGGGGCATGGATCGCGCCTTCGAGGACGTGATGCGGGCCTGCGCCGCGCCCCGGAGCGGGCAGGACGGGACGTGGATCACCCGCGACATGCTCGCCGCCTACGCCAACCTTCATGCACGCGGCCATGCCCACTCGCTGGAGGTCTGGGAGGACGACGAACTTGTCGGCGGACTCTACGGCGTGTCGATCGGGCGCATGTTCAGCGCCGAGTCGATGTTCTCGCGCCGCAGCAACGCCTCCAAGACCGCGCTTGTCGCGCTCGCCGGCGTGCTCCGCCCGCGCGGCTTTCCGTGGATCGACGCGCAGGTGTCGAACCCGCACCTGCTGCGGCTGGGCGCGCGCATGATCCCGCGCCGGCAATTCCTGGACGAGTTGGCGGGGCTGGTCCGGCAACCGCCGCCACGCGACTGGCCGGAGTCGCTGTCGCCGGTGGCCGAGCTATCGAATCGATGAAAAGCCATCGCAAGCCAAGCGGCCGGTCGGCAGGGCGCGTGTCGCAGGGCGGGCACCGTCCCGATCAAACGCGGCGGCGGACAGTGGCCGCGCCACGAGCTGCCGGCCTTGCCTGAATTTGAACGCGAGTTGGCGTACATTGTTTGCCCTGCCATCCGGAGCCGCCGCCATGACCGACCAACCCGATCCCCTCAAGGCCGCCAAGGACGCCGCGACGTCCGGGCAGCGCTTCAGCCGAGGCCTCGCCGATTCCGCGCAGCAGATCTGGCTCGCCGGCCTCGGCGCACTCGCGCGCACCCAGCAGGAAGGCGGCAAGTTCTTCGACGCGCTGGTGGAGGAAGGCGTGCGCATCCAGGAGAAGACGCACGCCTACAACGAGGAACAGATGAAACAGGGGCAGCAACAGTCGACCGCGTGGATGGAGCAGGCGCGCAAGCGCACCAATGCGGCGATGGGCAAGCTCGAGAAGGCGTTCGACGAACGGATCGCCCGCGCGGCGAAGCGCATGCGAATGCCGAGCCACGAGGACATCCAGGAACTGTCCGCGCGCATCGACGCGCTGACCAGGGAGGTCCGTGCGAACCGCGCGCCTTCCGCGAAACCGAGGGCCACGACCAAGCGCGCCAAGCCGGAAGGCTGAGCGAAACGCCATGGCCCGCGACCTCAGCGAGGATTTCCGCCAGGCCGCCGAGGACGTCCAGCGCCTGCCGGAGCGCCCGGACAACGACACCCTGCTGAAGCTCTACGCGCTCTACAAGCAGGCCACCGAAGGCGACGCGAACGGCCCGAAGCCAGGCTTCTTCGATTTCGTCAACACCGCGAAGTACGAAGCCTGGTCACGACTGCGCGGGATGCAAAGCGACGAGGCGCAAAAGAAATACGTCGACCTGGTGCGGCAACTCCAGACCTAAGCCCGCAGGTTGGCGCCGACCCCGGACTGCCGTCCGGGAAAGCCCGACGTGGAACGGGGTGTCACCGGCGGGAAACCGCCGATCGCCAACGCTGCCGCGACCCGTCACCCGGAAATCACGACGCTGTTGTACCCTGACGTTGCGTCGTGGCACGAGCCGTCAGGAGGACGCCGTCATGGCTGTCGTGGTGGAACGGACGCGGATCGCACTTCTCCCCATCAACGCCGTACTCGTGGCCGGGGCCACGTCGCTGTTCATTGGCGCGCTGCTGGGCGACATCGCCTATTTCCGCAGCTACGCAATCCAGTGGAACAACTTCTCGTCGTGGCTGCTCGCCGGCGCCCTTCTCGTCGCCGCACTGGCATTCCTCTGGTCCATCGTCGAGCTGTTCCGCACCCGCTGGCGGATTTGGCCCGCCGTGGCCTACGCGGTGTTGCTGCTCGCGACCTGGATCCTCGGCTTCATCGACGCGCTGGTGCACGCCAAGGACGCCTGGGCAACGATGCCGGGCGGCCTGGTGCTGTCGGCGATCGTGGTGGCGCTGGCGTGCCTGTCGCTGGCATTCGCCTGGGTCGGGCTGCGCACGGCAGTCGTGCCATGAATCGCCTGAAGTTCGCGACAACCATCGCCACCGCGGCCCTGCTCGGCGGTTGCGGCGGCGGCAACGCGCCCCCCGAACAATACGGCGCCAATCCGCCGCTGCCGGCACAGCAGCGCGGCCTCCTTCCGAACATGACGATCGCCAAGCCGGCGCCTTGGGGCGACCGGCTGCCGACCGTGCCGCAGGGCTATACCGTCAAGGCGATCGCCACCGATCTCGGCATCCCGCGCCAGTCGCTGGTGCTGCCCAACGGCGACATCCTGGTGGCCGAAGGCCGCGGCGGCAACGCACCGAAGCTGAAACCGAAAGATGTAATCGCCGGTTACGTGAAGGCCAAGGGCACGAGTCCGGTCGAGGGCGGCAACCGCCTGACCCTGCTGCGGGATGCGGACGGCGACGGCACGTACGAGACGAAGACCGTGTTCGCGAAGGATCTCAACGCACCCTACGGACTCGCCCTGGTGGGCGACACGCTCTACGTCGCCGACCAGGACGCGCTGCTGAAATTCCACTACACCGTCGGCCAGACCCAGGCGAGCGGCGCGCCGGTCAAGGTCACCGACCTGCCGTCGGCGATCAACCATCACTGGACCAAGTCTCTCGCTGCCAGTGCCGACGGGCGCTACCTGTACGTCGGCATCGGCTCGAACAGCAACATTACCGAGCGCGGCATGACCGCCGAGGTCGATCGCGCTCGGATCTGGCAGGTGGACGTCCAGACCGGCATGCACCGGCCCTACGCAACTGGCGTCCGCAATCCGACCGCGCTCGCGATCCAGCCCGGCACCGGCACCTTGTGGGCGGTGGTCAACGAGCGCGACGAACTCGGTCCCAACCTCGTGCCCGACTACCTCACCGCGATACGCGACGGCAGGTTCTACGGCTGGCCGTGGAGCTACTGGGGCCAGCACGTGGATCCGCGCGTGCGTCCACAGAACCCGGCAATGGTCGCCAAGGCCATCGTGCCCGACTACAGCCTCGGCTCGCACGTGGCCGCCCTCGGCGTCGCGTTCTCGTCGCCCGCAATGGGCGGCAAGTTCGGGGACGGCGTATTCGTCGGCGAACACGGCAGTTGGAACCGTGCTGATCCAGTGGGTTACAAGGTGGTATTCGTGCCGTTTCGCAACGGCAGGCCCATCGGCGATCCGATCGACTTCGTCACCGGCTTCCGCGGCGACGACGGTTTGACCCGCGGACGACCGGTGGGCGTGAGCGTCGATCCGCGCGGCGCCCTGATCGTCGCCGACGACCTGTCGAACACGATCTGGCGCGTGACGCCCAGCGCACCGTCCACGACGGTGATGCCCCCGGCGCCGGCCGCGACATCACCCATGCCGCCGCCAGCCGCTTCCATTGCGGTGCCTGCCAGGCACTGAATTCCGAGCCGCGCCAAGGAGCAGCAGGAAATCCAACGCCGACTGCGGGCTCCGGCGTCGCGCGTGGTGCTGGACCGGCTCACGTCTCCTTGTGGTACGCGTCGGCCTTGATGACCTCGAAGCCGCGCCACCCCCAATAAACACGGTGCTTCCGGATGAGGCCACCCTCCACTTCCATGACCTCGAAGAAATCCATCTGTTCACCGTCCGGCGTGGCACGCGGATACTCCCACACGAGCGTTCGGCCGTCGGTGAAGTAGCCCTTGCGATGGAACGTGCGCTTGCGCGGCTTCCGCGGCGCGGCCATTTCCAGCAGCTTGCGGATTTCACTGCGCCCGCGACAAATGCCCCGGTCGCCACCGGTCAAGTGCGGGATCAGCGGGCTTTCCAGCGTTGCATCTTCTGCGTAAAGCGCAAGCATCGCTTCCAGGTCGTCCGTCGACCACGCCCGGTCCCATTCGCGATAGACATGCTCGATGTCTTTCGCCGCGCGTTGGGAGATGCCGTCTCGCCCCAGATTTTCGTTCATCCCTTTTCCTGCGATCGCGTGGGTGCACCGCGACAGGTTAGATCGTGTCTGTTAAACCGAGGCCTACCGCGAATGCGTCGATCGGGGCCCACCGGCGACACGTGGCTTGCAGCTATTGCCTGGGCCGCTTGATGAATTCGGTGCGCCTGAAACGGAGCGCGGACCAGTCCTCGTCGATCGCGACTTGGCGGACGCTGTCGAATCCGGCTTCGCGCAGCGCGTCCCAGCCGTCGTCCCGGTTGAAGTCGCAGGTGTATTTCTTCGAGGTGCCCTTCGGGTAGGCGAACCACAACACCGCGTCGCCCACCGCTTTGGCGGCGAGCGCGGTCGACAGTCGCTGGAGTTCGTCCCGGCGGCTCACGAAGGCCAGCGCGAACGCAACGCCCTTTACCCTGCCGGGATCCCGGACGACATGGACACCCCGAAGGCCTTCGAGCTCCCGCTCGAAAGTATCGGGCGAATCCAGGACCAGGATTTCTTCCTGGTCCTTCAGGTTCAACTTCCGGAAGATCGTGGGCATGGGGCTCACACGCGGCGCGGCGGAAATGCGATCGTAGCTGCGATCTGATCGACCGGGCCGGCGGCTTCCGGCAAATCGGCAGCAGCAGCAGGCTCAGGCACGCGACTCGATCAGCACGGGGTCGTTCAATGCAATCCGACCTGGTTCCACGGTCGATCCATACACGCCGAGGCAACCCTGGCGATCGCGCGCCACCGTGCGCAGGATCGCCGGATTGCGCTCCAGCGTCGCCGGATCCATCGTGATGACCACGCAACGGCTGTCGCGCTTGTCGACACGCATGCGGATGCCGCCAATGCGCAGGACGCAACCCAGCCAGGCATCCTCGGCGAAAGGCGCCTCGTCGGCAGCCTCCACCAGGATGTTCGGCCGGAAGCGCTGCACTTCGAGGCGGGTGCCGACGGTTTCACCCAGCCGCGCGACCGTCTGCGTCGTGATGAGGGACAGCGGCAAGGTATCGAAGACGCCGCGGTCCTGCCGAATGACGCGCACGCCGTCGGGGCAAAGCTCCGCCCCCAGCGCCGGATCCGCGACATCGAAGGTCGCGCCCGACGGCGTCTGCACCATCGTCGGCGATTTGTCGGGGCGATCCGAATCGGCAAACGACGGGCGGTAATGGCCCATGTCCCTGCGCTCGCGCAGCGTGAGCCAGGGAAATCCGCTCTGCGTCAGCCCGTTCCGGACGAACGCCCAGCGACGATCGCCTGCAAGGCCGTGCCAGGACACCTCGACCTCGGCCAGCGCTTCGCCAGCCATCGACTTGACCGGGTAGCGCCACAACCCCGCGACGCGCCCGACGTGCCTGCCCTTTTGAGAATCACCCATGGCGCAGCCTCCCGAGAGGCGCCCTTGGCCGACCAACCGTCGCCGAGCGTGGCGGATTCCGATCCGCTGCAGCGCCCCTCGGCGACGGTGCGCTGGCGAGGCAGCGCAACGGAGACAGTCGCACGCAGGAAACCATGGGGGCCGGCAGTCGTCAACTCGTTGCAGGCGGCGCGAACCACCCCATGCAAGCACCAGGACCGCGAGCACAAGCCAGTCGTCCGTAGTCCATGTGGACTCTCGTTGCGTTGAACCTGCCGAGGTAAGCAGCTACACCCGCTGGCGCACAACGAGCTCGATGAGCGGTGCACGCAGGTGCTTGCGCTCAGCGATCGCGCCGCTCGCGTTGTGCCGCTGCGATGGCTTTCGCCAAGTCGCGCTCGCGTTCGGTCGATGCGGCGGCGAGTCCCGCGCGTGCGCCTTCCTGGTCGGCGGCTTTGCGGTTCTGGCTCAGCTTGTAGCGGCCGACCAGCGATTCGATTCGCAATTCGATGCCGATGATGTGGCGCAATTCGGCGTGCACGTAATCTTCAGGGGCATCGCTCACGCGCCACCGGTTCGGGCGCGCTGCTTCGTGGTGCTCGGTCAGGTGGTTGAGCAGATTCAGCAGCCTCGCCTCGTCGTCGAATGTCGTCAGCACGCCGCGCGCTTCGACAATGAGGTAGTCCCACGTCGGTACCTGCCGCGGATCGTCGCGCTTGCCGGGATACCAGGAAGGCGACACGTAGGCGTGCGGCCCCTGGAAAACGACCAAGGCCTCGGCGCCCGCTTCGGAAACCCGCGACTGGGGGTTGTAGCGCGCGAGGTGCCCGATCAGCGTGCCCCCGGGACCGCGCCCGGCATCGATCTCGAACGGCAGGTAGGAGGTTGCAAAACCGTCCGGCTGGTGCGTGACCATCATGCCGAAGGCGAGTTCTTCGATGGCAGCGTGCAGGACTTCCCTGCGGTCTTCGCGGAATGCCGGACCCGGATACGCCATCTACGTATCAGCGTCGCGGCGGCGGCGCGCCGATCAGCGGCCCTTCGTGCTGCCGGTCCCATGCGCGAAGCTCTTCGCGCAAGCCGGCGACGCGCTGGCGACCCAGCGCATTGCGGTCCTCGTCCAGCAATTCGCCGCCCAGGAGTTCCGCGATCCGCTGGGCCGCCGGAAGCATGGCTTCCCACGCGTCCAGCGCGGCGAGCGGTCCCGGCAGGGTGATGAAGAACGTCACGCCCGGCGTGGTCAGATCGCCGATCCGCGCCATGTTGAAATAGCCGGGCTTGATCATGTTGGCCATGCTGAACACCGGGCCCGCGTCGGGACGCCCATCGACCAGGCGATGGAAGATGTGCATCGCGCCGAATCGGAGCCCTGCCTTCTCCGCGGCGACCACAATGTCGCTGCCGCGGAACACGTCGCCCTCATGCGCGATCACGAACAGGGTGACGATGCGGTCCACCGGAAACTCGTGGGGTCGTTGCCCTACCGTGGGTTCCGGTGACGCGGGCGGCTCGGTTACCGTCGCACCCCGTCGTCCGGCCGCGACCGCCGCGCCGAGGCGATCCAGCTCGCGTTGCAACGCCACGTCGAGCTCGCCTTGTTGCGGGGAGGCGCCACCGCCCTCGACCGGATGCCCTTCCTGCGCATCGCCCAGGACCGGCTCGACGCGCTCGTCCTTCTCCTTGCGGAGCACGACGCGCCGACCTTGTCCGGGACGCCGCGGGCGCCCGAAAAAATAGATGCCGACCAGGATCACGACGCCGATCGCGGCAATGATGATGCGCAAGGTCGTGGCGGAAACCGGTTCCATGGGGCGGACTCTAGCAGTTAACTCGACGGCCAAAAACCATGGCTGTGCGCGTGGGAAAAAACGGGTGCGCCGGAGGCTCTTGCAGGATGGTGCTGACCCCCGACTCCGTCCGGGGGAAGCCCAACGATCTTCGATCCATGCGGCGGCCGTTGGGCTTCTCCCGGACCTTGTCCGGGATCAACCCAACCTACGTGCTCGGCGGCCTGAACCGTGGCTGCGACGGACGCTCTTGTAGGTTGGCGCTGAGCGCAGCGAAGCCCAACGATCTTCGATCCATGTCGCGGCTGTTGGGCTTCTCCCGGACCTTGTCCGGGATCAACCCAACCTACAAAACGCAGCAAAGCCCTACGATTAAGCGGCGAGGCCTGCGAGCTTTGCGGCCTCGGCGAGGTCGACCTGAACCAGGCGCGATACGCCGGGTTCGCGCATGGTGACGCCGCACAACTGGTAGGCCATTTCCATGGTCGCCTTGTTGTGGGTCACGACCATGAACTGGACCTTTTCGGACATGTCGCGCACGA
>DASSNH010000128.1:0-11495 GCA_035701405.1 Rhodanobacteraceae bacterium | reverse complement strand
GAACTGGAGGCGTTGGTGGTCGGCACCCGCTTCGTGCGTGCCTTTGCGGGCAATCGGCTGGCGGGCGGGGCGCAGTCGGCGCTGCTGAAGATCGACGCGGTGTTGCCGCCGGAATTGCGCGGGCGCGCCGAGCGTTCGCGGGTGTTCGTGCCGCAGCGCTGGTACGAGGCGAAGTCGGGGATCGTGGACGCGCTGCATGCCGCGATCGCGGCACGGCAGGTGCTGAGGGTGGAATACCAGGACGCCGACGGTGCCACCAGCCAGCGTGAGATCGAACCGCTGTGCCTGGCGTGCTGGGGACCGGTATGGACGCTCGGCGCATGGTGCCGACTGCGCGGCGACTTCCGCAATTTCCGTCCCGACCGGATGCGGTTCACGGCGACCGGCGAAGTCTTTCCGGACGTGCCCGAACGCGGGTTGGACGCGTATCTTGCCCAGGCAGGCGTTCCGCACCGGCAGATCGAATGAGCGGCGTGCACGGATTGCTTGTTCTTCCTGCATGAAGTAAAGTATCCGTGAACTTCATGGAGGAACTACCATGAAACAGCAGGCAGAGCGGATCCGGGACGCTGACGGGATTTACCGCACGGAGGGGGAAGCGGACCTTGCGGGCCCGGCCTTGCGAGCCTTCTTCAGGCTCGCAGAACGCTGGAAACTGCGCGTGGCGGACCAGCGCAAACTGCTGGGCGACCCGCCGGAATCGACCTTCTACAAGTGGAAGCGCGAGCGTGCCGGCACCCTGTCCCGCGATACGCTGGAACGGATCAGCTACGTACTCGGCATCTTCAAGGCCCTGGCTATCCTGTTCCCGCAGCCGGATCGCGCCGACGCCTGGCTGCGCAGTCCCAACGATGCGCCGACCTTCGGCGGCAGGACCGCGCTCGACCGCATGCTTTCCGGCAACGTCGCCGACCTGTACGTCGTGCGGCAGTATCTGGACGCGCAGCGAGGGTAGTTTGTTCCTTCTCCCCTCGGAGAAGGTGCGCGCAGCGCCGGATGAGGGTGCGCCAGCTTCCCGCACCCCTCGATTCCGGCCCTCATCATCGCCGCGCGTCCGGACTGCAGCCGTTCGGCACGAGGGGGAGGGTCTGCTTTCAGCTTCGTTGGGGGTGTCGGGAGTGCCCACGAAGCCAGGTCGTCTCGGCGTCAGAGAAACTGCTCCCCGATACTTCCCCAATGCCCTCACGCGACCCGCCCCTCCACCGCCTCCGCTGGCAACGCGCGTACCGGATCGTGCCGAGCCGGTTTCCGCCGGTCGGCGTGTTCGACGCGATCGCGGACGGCGCGGACATCGAGGCGATCTATCGGATCGAAGCGCTGACGAACCCGCGCCTGCGCGAGGAATGGGGCGAGCTGTCCAACGTGCCGAAGGAACACCGCGTCAGCGGGCCGGGAACGACGCCGCTGATGGCGGCGTTCACGCACGTCAACCCGGAGGGCACCCGCTTTTCCGACGGCAGCTACGGCGTGTTGTATCTCGCGCACGAATTCGACACCGCGGTCGAGGAGACCGTGTACCACCGCGAGCGGTTCCTCGCCGCGACGCACGAGCCGCCGATCGACGTGACCATGCGTACCTACGTGACGGGCGTGCACGGCATGCTCCACGACATCCGCGGCGGCTGGAAGGCCGAGCACGATCCCACGAGTTACGTCGCCTCGCGCGAGCTCGGCGCGGAGCTTCGAAAGGAAGGATCGAACGGCATCGTGTACGACAGCGTTCGCTGCAAGGGCGGCGAATGCGCAGCGCTTTTTTATCCCGACGTCGCCAGGCCCTGCGTTCAAGGCAAGCACCTGATGTACCGATGGGACGGCGAGAAGATCGCCCAGGTGCTGGAGGTCAGCGCAGTGAAGCGACCACACCCGTAGGTTGGGTTGAACCCCGGACACCGTCCGGGGGAAGCCCAACATGGGATCAAGCAGCGCCAATGCTCCCGGGCAACGGTACGGCGTTGGGCTTCTCCCGGATTTGCATCCGGGATCAGCCCGACCTACACGTCGTCGGTTTTTTGCCAGCCTTCGCCGGTGCCGCGATGGATCACGCGATCGCCGGGCTGGACGTCGCCAGCGGGGAAGGCGGGCTGGTCCTTGAGCCGGGCGTAGATCGGGGTGAAGTCGGGCCGAGTCGCGTCCATCAACTGCTCGAAGCTGTCGATCACGAAATACGTCTGCTGGTAGGTGTCGATCTTGTAGCGGGTGAGCATGATGCGTTCGAGATCGAAGCCGATGCGGTTCGGCGATTCCGATTCGAGGCAGTACACCGACTCGCCCTTGGAGCTGACGATGCCGGAGCCATAGATGCGCAGGCCGTCGGGGCTGTCGATCAGGCCGAACTCGACGGTGTACCAGTACAGCCGCGTCAGGTTCATCAGCGCATCGGGCCCGAGCTTGAACGCCTTGACGCCGCCACGGCCGTACGCCTGCACGTAGTCGGCGAACACCGGGTTCAGCAGCATCGGCACGTGGCCGAACAGGTCGTGGAACAGGTCGGGTTCGGAGAGGTAATCGAGCTGCTCGGGTTTGCGGATCCACCAGCTCACCGGGAAGCGCCGGTTGGCGAGGTGGTCGAAAAACACCTCGTCCGGCAACAGCCCCTCGACGCCCACGATCTCCCAACCGGTACCGGCCTTCAGCACCGCGTTCAGATCCGTGAACTTCGGGATCGCGTCGGGCGACATCCCGAAGCGCTCCTGGTTTTCGAGGAATTCGCGGCAGGCGCGGTCCTTCAGGATTTCGCGCTGGCGGCGGAACAGGGTGGCCCACACCTCGTGGTCGGTGGGCGTGTAGTCGTTCCACGGCTGTTCGACGATCCCCGTGGCATAGACCGGGATGTAGCCGCGGTCGGTGTGCTGGTGTTCGACGCGATGTGGCGTGTTCATGGCCTGGACCTCGTCTGCCTGCGTCCAGTGTAAGCCCTCGGCCGCGCCGCTGCCCGCGTCGGCGGACACGCGTTAAAGTAGCCGCCGTTCGAGATGCGGAGGGTGCGGCGGCAACGTCGCCCATAGAGACCTTGGGTGTGTGGCGTTGCACGTGGCGGCTGACGCTGTTGCTGCTGGTGGTGATCGTGGGGTGCCTCGCGGCCATTCCCCTGCTTCCGCGCGGCCCGAAACCCGGAACCGCCGGTGCCTCCCTGTTGACGAACTGGTCGCGCATCTTCCTGCGCATTGCCGGGGTGCGCGTGCAGCGGCACGGCGAACCGTTGCACGATCCGGTGATGTTCGTCGCGAACCACGGCTCGTGGATGGACATCACCGTGCTGCACGCAGTGCGGCCTGCCGACTTCGTCGCCAAAGCCGAGATCGGGAACTGGCCCCTGGTCGGATGGATGGCCAAACGCGGCGGCACGATCTTCCACCGGCGCGGCAACACCGGGTCGCTCACGGCGGTGATGGCCGTGATGAGCGAGCGCCTGCGCGACGGGCGCAGCATCGCGGCGTTCCCGGAAGGCGGCACCGCGCCGGCGGGAACCATCAAGGTGTTCCATGCGCGGATCCTGCAGGCGGCGCTGGATGCGGCCGCGCCCGTGCAGCCGGTGGCGCTGCGCTACCTGCGCGACGGGCGGCCGTCGCCCGAGGTCCTGTTCACGCCGGGTGAGAGTTTCCTGCACAACGTGTTCCGCGTGCTCGCGGTGCCGTCGCTGACCGCCGAAGTGCACTTCCTGAAACCGGTGCCGTTCGATGCCGAAGGCGGCCGCCGCAGGATGGCCGAAACCGCGCGCGCGGAAATCGCGCAGGTGTTGGGCCTGTCGACATGAGGGATGTCGTCGCAGCGGACTTCCGGCCGCCGTGGTGGCTGAAGAGCCCGCACGTGCAATCGATCCTGGCATCGAGTGCGCTGCGCCGGTTCGTGCGGCGGCGGCACTCGCGCCCGCTGGAGCGTGACGCCGAATGGACGACGCTCGATTGCGGCGACGGCGTCCGCCTGACCGGTTGCCATACGGCGCAGCGCAAGCTGCCGCGTCCGCGTGGACTGGCCGTGTTGTTCCACGGCTGGGAAGGCAGCACCCGCTCGACCTACCTGCTGCAGACCGGCGCGCGCCTGCTGGAGGAGGGCTGGGACGTGTTCCGGTTGAACTTCCGCGACCACGGCGGGAGCCACTCGCTGAACCGGGGGATCTTCCATTCCTGCAGGATCGACGAGGTCGTCGGTGCGCTGCGCGCGCTGCAGTCGTTGTACCCGGTGCGCCCGATGACGTTGACCGGGTTTTCGCTGGGCGGCAACTTCGCGTTGCGGGTGGCCTTGCGCGCACCCGGTGCCGGCGTGGATCTCGCCCATGTGGTCGCCGTGTGCCCGGTGATCAATCCGCATTCGGGACTTTTCCAGCTCGAGCAGGCGCCCCGCATGTACCACGACTACTTCATGTGGAAGTGGCGGCGCTCGCTGCAGGCCAAGCAGCGCGCGTTTTCGGAAACCGAGCTGTTCACGCGCCACGACCTGCGCGGCAGCCTGCGCACGCTGACCGAAGCGCTGGTCCTCCGGCATACCGATTTCGGCAGCCTCGACAACTATCTGGACGGCTATTCGGTGGCCGGCGACCGCCTCGCGGGACTCACCGTGCCGACCTCCATCCTCGCGTCGCGCGACGATCCGGTGTGTCCCGCGTCGGACCTGGAACACATGGAGCTGCCCGCGTCCGTCACGCTCACGGTCACCGAACGCGGCGGCCACTGCGGCTTCATCCGCGATCGCCACCTCGACAGCTTCGCGGAAGACTTCATCGCCTCGCGGCTGGCGCTCGCGTAGGGCGGCCATCCGCGCCCAAAACGGCGCGCGCAAGTCGACGACCCGCGCGTCCTTCCATTCAGCGGCGGGCGGTGCCCGCACTGCCTCCGTCGTGGAGGCGCTCGCGTGAAGCCGCTTGGGGCGCCGGAGGGCTGACGCCGTCCGCAGTCGGCATCGCGGCGCGCAATGCCAAAATCCTCCTTCCGGCATGGCTGTCGTGGCGGCTGTTGTGGAAAAGCCGGCCATGGATCGCCGTGGTGGTCTCTGCGGGCACAGAACCGCCCCACGCACCCATAATGCGCGCTCGTTCCAGGACCCACCCATGCTCGAAGAACTGCTGCAGCTTCATCGCAACGGGCGGCTCGATGAAGCCGAAGACGGATACCGCCGGTTGCTCGCCGACAATCCGGACAACCCCGAGGTGCTGCACCTCCTGGGGATCCTGCGCGGGCAGCGCGGCGACCTGCCCGAGGCGAAGAAGCTGGTGCAGCGCGCCGGAGAACTCGACCCCCACAACGCCGCCAGCCGCCATACGCTCGGGGAGATGTACCTCGCCGAAGGCAGGCTCGAGGAAGCCTGTGCCGCCTACGACCAGGCTCGCCAGTTGAACCCCAACCTCTCGGCCGCCCACGCCGGCCTTGGCCAGGTCGCGCTGCAGCGCGGAGAGCTCGACTCGGCCGAAAGCCATTTCAAGGTCGCGTTGCGGGCCGACGAGAACGACGCCCAGGCGCTGACCGGCCTCGGCGACATCGCGCAAAAGCGCGGCGATCCGCAGCGCGCGCTGCAACTGCTCACCCAGGCCGCGGGCCTCGCGCCCGCCGATCCGGTGATCCAGACCAGCTACGCCCGGGCGATGTTCGACCAGGGCATGATCGATTTCGCCGCCAAGGCCGTGGACAACGCGCTCACCGTCAAGCCGGACTATCCACTCGCGCGGACGCTGCGGGCCGAGCTGCACGTGCGCAGGCGCGAGTTCGCGCCGGCGCTCGCGATCTATGAATCCTTGCTGGCGCGCGGGGAACAGGTGGGGCCGGCGCGCACCGGCATTGGCGACATCGCGCGCGCCCAGGGCCGCCTCGACGAGGCGATCGCCCAGTACGACGACGCGCTGCGCGTGCAGCCGGGCCTGCATCCCGCCGCGATCCGGCGGGCCGACGCCCTGGCGCGCCGCGGCCGCCTGCCGCAGGCGATCGACGATCTGCGCTGGCACGTGGCGAGTTACCCCGACAGCCCGCGGGCGCACGCGCAACTGGCGCACCTGCTGACCCGGGCCGGCCGTTACGACGAAGCGCTGTCGGTGTGGGGCCAGGCGGAGGCGCGCTGGCCGGACGACATCGAGCTCAAGGCCCAGCACGCATTGACCCTCGACCGGGCGGGCCGCAGCGACGAGGCGCTCGCCATGGCCGATGCCGCGGCGTCGTCGAACCGTCCTGCGCTGGTGATGTTGCGGGCGCGCGCGGCGCTCGCGGCCGGTGATCCCGCGGCCGCCGTCCAGCGCCTGCAACGGATCGACGATGCGTCGCTCGCGAACAAGCCGCCGCAGCTCGCGCGCCGCCGGCAGCGGTTGCTCGGGCTCGCCTGCGACGCGCTCGAGCAATGGCCGGATGCGGCGCAGGCGTTCCTGCGAGCGCAGCGCCTCGGCCGCGGCGACCTGCCCGCGCTGCCGCTGCTGGATGACGCGCTTCGGGAGGACCTGCAGCGGCTCGCCGGCGAGGCGGAACTGGCCGACGCGCGCGGCGAAGCGCCGGTGTTCCTGTGCGGCCTGCCAGGTTCCGGCGTGGGCCAGGTCGCGGCCCTGCTCGCCGACCAGCCGGGCTGGTTCGTGCGCCGCGAGCGTTTCGAAACCGCACCCGATTTCGTGAATGCGCCGTTCGAACCGAGCCTGCTGCAGCCGCTCGACCAGCCGGAGCTCGCGATGCTGGCGCGGCGCTACCGGCGTCCGCTGCAGCGCGCGGGCGTCGAGGATTCGCGGCGCGTCGTGGACTGGATCCCGGTGCTGGACGCGCGGGTGGTGCCGGCCATCCGGCGTGCGCTGCCGGGCGCGCGGCTCGTCATCGTGCAACGCGAACCGCACGACATGTTCATCGACTGGCTCGGCTTCGGGTGGTCGGAAGGCTTCGCGATGCCGGAACCCGTCGCGGCTGCCCGCTGGTTGCGACTGGGGATGTCGCACCTGCAGTTCGCCGCCAGCGTGCTGCCGAGTTTCCGGGTGGATCCGGACCAACTGGTGGCGGCGTCCAGCGACACGCGCCTGCGCCTCGGGGTGTTCCTGCACCGCGACGACCTCGAGCCCGGTCCGCTGGCGCGCGGCGCACGGCGGGGCCGCGGCGGACTTCCGGTCAGCTTCCCGGTCGGCCATTCCGCCCACTACCGGGAGGTGTTTTCCGAAGCCTTCGCGGTGCTGGATGGCTGAGTTCGGTCGCGGGCAGCGGTGCGGCTAGAACTTGGCGCGACAATCTCCGGCACCCCCCATCCCGACCGATTCTCCGGCGGGGAGAGGGAGGCAAGCGCTCCGGCCGGTGCGGTCGGGGCACCGCCAAACCGCGGCACGACCCCGGTCGCGTTTTCGCCTTCCCGTAACACTCCTGCGGCTAGGCTGGACGACCCGTGCCGGGTGAGGATCGTCGTGTCCGGATCGTCCTGCCGCGCCATCGTCCTGGCCGCCGTGCTGCAGCCGCTGCGCGACGGCAGCCTGCTCGTCTCCGACGACGGCAACGGAGTGATCTACCGGATTACGTACGAACCGAAATGATGTAGGAGCGCGCCATGCGCGCGATCGTTGCGCGTGGTATTGCTCCGGTCGATTTCGCGGCCATGGGCCGATCCTGCAAAGAACCCAGGGAGAAGCGATGCAGATCCACAGCAACAGTTTCCAGAACGGCGCCACCATCCCGGCGGAGTTCGCCTTCGGCAAGCCGGGAACCGGCGGCGAGAAGATCGCGCTCGCGGGCAACCGCAATCCGCACCTCGCGTGGAGCGGCGCGCCGGCCGCGGCGAAGTCGTTCGCGCTCGCATGCATCGACGGCGATGCGCCCAGCAGGGGCGACGACGTCAACAAGGAAGGGCGCACGGTGCCGGCCGACCTGCCGCGGGTGGACTTCGCCCACTGGCTGATGGTGGATATCCCGTCCACGTGCGCCACGATTGCGGCAGGCGCCTGCAGCGACGGCGTCACGCCCCACGGGAAACGGCAACCCGAGGGGCCCGCCGGCTCGCGCCAGGGGCGCAACGATTACACCGGCTGGTTCGCTTCCGATCCCGACATGCAGGGCGAATACTTCGGCTACGACGGTCCCTGCCCGCCGTGGAACGACGCGTTGCCGCACCGCTACCGATTCCGCGTGTATGCGCTCGACGTGCCGCGGCTGGACCTCCCGGACGTGTTCGGCTGGCCGGAACTGCAGGAGGCGCTGCGCGGTCATGTATTGGGTGAGGCCGAATGGCTGGGCGTGTACAGCATCAATCCGGAGGCGGGGCGATGAACCCGCGTGGCGCTCCGGAAGGGACCCGTTCCGGCGGGTGTTTTCCGGTTCAGCCCGGCTACCGCAGGATCGTATTGCGGAAGGATTCCGTGGCCCCGAAGAGGGGGCTTGGCGAAAGGCTTCATCGCGCCGGACGGGCGTGACAATCAGGAGAAGGACCATGGACAACGAAATCAGCAACGAAGCAGGACGCACCACCGCTGCGCACGAACGCATCGAGCGTACGGCGGCGCGGGTCAAGGAAGGCACCAGCAGCGTCGTCGGCGGCGCCAGGGAGAAATTCGACAGCGCGGCCGAACGCGTCGAATCCGGCTTGCACCGCGCGACCGACGCCACCGCCCGCGGGGCCGAGCGTGCGACCGAGAAGGCCGCCGAATTGCGCGAACGCAGCGCGGAACTCGCAGCCGATGCGCGCCAGCGGACCGACGCGGCGCTCGGCAGCGTGCGCGAATTCGTGCGCGAGAAGCCGGTGCAGTCGGTCGCGATCGCGTTGGCCGCGGGATGGTTGCTGGGACGGCTGCTGAGCCCACGCCGCTGACGTACGCGTCGTAAACCGGAAGGGGGTGCGGGGGCTGGAAGGCGGCCCGGGGTGGACAGCGGGCCGACGGGAATCCGGCGACGCGCAATGGCGGGCAGGGCTTGCCGCCCGGTTGCACGGCGCTGGTGACCACTCGTGTCGACGGCATGCGCCGCCGCGTTGCGCCTTCACCTGGCTCTCATGGCGACGGGTGCAACAATGACCCCGAGCCATTGGCCAGCACCCGCAGCGGAGGGGAGCCGCAATGCCGCCGTCAAGATCGTCGGGTAGATACCAGGGCGCGGGCGTTCGCCCTCCGATCCAGCCACGGCCATTGCAGACAACGCAACGGACCCGCCGGCCGACACCCTTCGATCGCCGGCGGGTACGCCGGCTGCGCTCGGTGCGCCTGCCGTTGCGCATCCTCGTGCTGCTGGCGATCGCGACCGTGCTGGTACTCGCGCAGTCGCTGCTGATCCCGCTGGTCCTCGCTGCGTTCATTGCCCTGGGGCTCAATCCGATCGTCGCTGGGCTGAACCGCCTGTACGTTCCGCGCCCGCTTGGCGCCCTGCTGGTGATGGTCCTGCTGGCCGGGATCCTTGCCGGCACCGCGGTGGGGGTGAGTGCACCCGCCGCGAAGTGGATCCGCGAGGCGCCGCACATCGTCCAGGATGCCAGCTACAAATTGCGGCGGATGACGCGCCCGATCGCGAAGGTCAGCAAGGCGGCGTCCGAATCGCTGGCGGGCGTCAACGGGCAGCCCGCGGTCGCGACCGCCACGGAGCCCCTGGGCGGACTTTCGTTCCACAACATCGCCAAGGCCGCGCCGGGCATCGTGGTCGCGGTGCTGACGGTGGCGCTGCTGGTGTTCTTCTTTTTGAGCTACGGGCGCGACGTCGCGGCGCACGTGGTGACGGCGATGCCCGGGTTCGGGTACCGGCGGGTCGCGCTCCGGCTAATCCGCGGCATCCAGGCCGAGTTTTCGCGCTACCTGCTCACGGTCACGATCATCAACTGCTGCCTCGGCTTGCTGACCGCCGCGATCATGTGGGCGCTCGATGTACCGAGCCCGCTGCTGTGGGGCGGCCTGGCGACGCTGCTGAACTTCATGCCCTACGTCGGCGCCGTCACCAATACCTTGCTGCTGGTGGTGGTGGGACTGCTGAACTTCCCGACGCCGCTGCAGGCCCTCGCGCCCGCCGCGTGCTTCGCGGTGCTAGCCGCGCTCGAAGGCAACGTGATCACGCCGATGATCATGGGCACCCGGATGCGCCTTTCGCCGCTCGCGATCCTCGTGTGGCTGCTGATCTGGGCGTGGATGTGGGGCATCCCCGGCGCGCTCCTGGCGGTACCGATGCTCACCTGCCTCAAGCTCATCACCGAATGGCTGCCCGGCTGGCAGTGGTTCGCGAAGATGGTGGAGCGGTGAAGAGCGTGGGAAGCGGAGCGACGTAGAGACGGAGAGACGGACGGGCCTTTTGCAGGAGCGCGCCATCGCGCGACCGGCGGTCTTGCGTTGGCAGGTAGCCCGGATGCAGCCGCGCTCCATTCGCGCCACGAACCGTGGCCACGCCTCGTTTGCCGGTGCATCCCCCGCCGCTTCGCGGCGACCCCCTTCCTGCGGAAAGGGGGTGACGCTCGCTTGCGCCGAATCAAGCGCCGCCGCCCGGGACGCGGCAAAATGGGGACATGAATTCACAGGCGGCGCAGGCCGACGAAACCCGCATCAACCAGGCGCGCGCTCATGCCGCGCAGCACCGCATCGCGGAGGCCGAGGCGGTGTACCGCGACATCCTGGCGGACGCGCCGGATACGCCCGAAGCGTTGAATTTCGTCGCGATGTGCGCGTTGTCGCGGGGCGAATTCGCGATCGCGCAGCGCGACCTGGAGCAGGCCGCGCGCGTCAACCCGACAGAGCCCGAGATCTGGAAAAACCTGGGCATCGTGCACCTGGCTCAGCACGCCTTCGGCGACGCGCTGGATGCCTTCGACCGCGCGCTGGGTATCGAGCCGGTGCACTTCGCCGCGCGGCTCCATCGCGGTGCGGCGCTGGAACAACTCGGCCGCGTCGACGACGCCACCGCCGCGTATTTCGGTGCGCTGGTCGCGGCACAGACCCATGGCAAGTGGCGCAACGACCTGACCACGCCGCCCGGTCTGCGCCCGGCCGTCAAGCACGCGATCGCGTTCGTGGAAGCGCACCGCCGCCGGATCTTCATGGACCTGCTGCAGCCGCTGCGCGAGCGATACGGCGCATCCTCGCTGGCGCGGGTCGAGCAGGGCCTCGCGATCTACCTCGGCGATCGTCCCGCCAACTATCCGGACCCGCGCCAGTTCTGCAAGTTCTTCTACGTTCCCGGGCTGCGCGCGACGCCCTATTACGAGCGCGAGCTGTTTCCCTGGCATGCCGAACTCGAAAAACACACCGACACGATTCGCGAAGAACTGCGGGGCGTGCTGGACCAGCCGATCGGCATCGAGCCGTTCCTCGGCACCAACGACAACACGCTCCTGAAGGAACAGAACCTGCTGGCCGGCACCGACGGCGACGCGCAGTGGAACTCGTTCTTCTTCCACCGCCACGGCGAGGTGTTCGAGCAGAACGCGCGGCGCTGCCCACGCACTACCGAAATCCTGTCGACGCTGCCGCTGGTGCACATCCGCGGCCACGCGCCGGAAGTGCTGTTCTCGATCCTGACGCCCGGCTCGCATATCCTGAAGCACCACGGCGTCACCAATTCGCGGCTGGTCACGCACCTGCCGCTGATCATCCC
>DASSNH010000127.1:0-22090 GCA_035701405.1 Rhodanobacteraceae bacterium | reverse complement strand
GGCTGCTGCTGTCGCTCGCATTACCCGCGGCGATCGCGGCCTGCGCACCGGCGCCGATCTACAAGACGGGCGGCCCGTCCAGCGTGATGGCCACGCCGCAGCAAGTCGCCACGTCGCCCGCCAATTTCCAGAACCTGGAAGTCGTCTGGGGTGGCGAGGTCATCGGGGTCCACAATTTGGCCGACCACAGCGAGGTCGAGATCCTGGCCTACCCGCTGGATTCCTCGCAGCGACCGCGCCTGAAGGAACCCCCGACCGGACGCTTCCTCGCGATCGTGCCCGGCTTCGTCGAGCCCATGAATTTCCCGCCGGGCACGCTGGTGACACTGCGCGGCCTGCTCCAGGGCGCCCGCGAGGGGGAAGTCGGGCGCGCGCCGTACACGTTCGCACTCGTGCACAGCGAAGGCATGCACCGCTGGACGCCCGAGGAAATGCGGCAAGGCCATCCGAACATCAGTATCGGCGTCGGGATCGGCGGCTGGATACACTGATTTTTGCGATCGTCCATGATCGCTGCTCCGCGAAGCGGTCGTTGAACTTGACCGTTCCCGCCCCATGAAGACCAGAACGGGCATCCATGCCCTGGCTTTTCGCGGCAGCGTGCGATCGTCCATGATCGCTGCTCCGCGCGGCGGTCGTACAACATCATCTTCGTTGCAGGAGCGCGCCATGCACCCGATCGGTACTACACAAACCCCGGTCGCGGCCATGGGCCGCTCCGACGAACGTTCCGTCGGTACATGATGCACGCCCCATGATTCGTAATGGCGGAGGAACGTTTGCAATCCACGGAAACGATCCAGCTTGGCGACGGGCGATGCTTCGTGCTGCGCCCGCTGCGGCCGGGCGATATCGAGGCGTTGCGCCGCGCCTTCCTGCGACTGACGACCGATGAAGTCGAATACCGGTTCTTCCACCGCCCAAGCGAATTGCCCGCGTCGGTGATGGCGCAGGTGCGGGATCTCGATCTTGCGCTCGACGCGGCGTTCGTCGTGGATGACGCGGGCGAGATCCGTGCCGTGGCGGACCTCCATGTCGCTGACAGCGGCGCGCGGGAAGCCGAATTCGGGCTGATCGTCGGCAAGGCGATTTCGGGCCATGGCATCGGCCGTCGCCTGATGCTGCGCCTGCTCGAGGAAGCCAGGCGACGTGGACTCGCTTCGCTGGTCGGCAACGTCCGCGCCGACAACGCCCGCATGATCGAGCTTTGCCGCGACCTCGGGGCAACGATCACGCGGATGCCGGAGGAGCCCAACACGTTGTGCGTGAAATTCGCCCCATGAACCCGGGCGACCACTGGTAAAATGGCGTGTCGTCCATGCTCTGCTGGCGCGCCATGCGCTCCGGCAGCGTGGTGTTTTGCCCGGATTGCCCACGTGCCTTCATCGAACATCCCCGTACCGCCCATTCCTCGTGCCGCCGGCCAGCGCCGCGATTGGCGCGAACCGGCCGGTTCTTCGCTCGCGTTGCTGCTGTGCGAAGCGGCGCGCGGGCGCGACGGCGTGGTTGTCGCGGTGACCGCCGACAGCCGCGGCGCGCGCCTGCTCGAGGACGAGCTCCAGTTCTTCGCGGGCGACCTGCAGGTGCTGCACTTCCCGGACTGGGAAACCCTGCCCTACGACCTGTTCGCGCCGCATCCGCAACTGGTGTCGCAGCGGATCGATACCTTGTACCGCCTGCCGGCGACGCGCAGCGGCGTGCTGGTGGTGCCCGCATCGACCCTGATGCAACGGCTGGCGCCGCGCAGCCACATTGCCGGCGCGGGGCTCGCCGTGGCCCGCGGCGAGCGTCTCGACCTCGCCGACGAGCAACGGCGCCTGGAGGCCAGCGGCTACCGCCATGTTCCGCAGGTGGGCGAGCACGGCGAATTCGCCGTGCGCGGCGCGCTGCTCGACGTGTTTCCGATGGGCGCGGACGAGCCCTACCGCATCGAGCTGTTCGACGACGCGATCGAGTCCATCCGCGCCTTCGATCCCGAAACCCAGCGCTCGCTGCACCAGGTCGAGGCGGTGAAGCTGTTGCCCGCGCGCGAATTCCCGCTCACCGACGAGGCGATGCGCGCGTTCCGCGACCGCCTGCGCGAACGGTTTCCGATCGACGTGCGCCGCTGTCCGCTCTACCAGGACATGAAGCAGGGCGTGACGCCGGGCGGCATCGAGTACTACCTGCCGCTGTTCTTCGAGGCGACCGAGACACTGTTCGATTACCTGGGCGAGGAAGCCCTGCTCGTGGTCGAACGCGGGGCGCTGGATGCCGCCGAACACTTCTGGCAGCAGACCGCCGACCGATACGACCAGCGCGCGCACGACATCGAGCGCCCGATCCTGCCGCCGATGGAGCTGTACCTGCCGCCGCAGTCGCTGCGCGAGCGCCTGAACCGGACGTTGCGCGTGGACATCGTGGCCGGCGACGACGCGCGCGCCGCTGAGAGCGATACACAGCCGGCGCCCGAACTCTCCGGCGCCGGCGTCGCCGCCGGCGGATTCCCCCCGCGCATGCGCGCGTGGCTGGACGCCAATCCCGGGCGCCGCGTGCTGATCGCCGCCGATTCGGCCGGGCGCCGCGAGGCCCTGATCGATCAACTGGCCACGGCGGAACTGCGCCCGGAGGTCGTCGAATCCTGGCGAGCCTTCGCCGCTCCCCCGCCCCACCGGGGAGACGAAGAAAGTACCCGCACCGCTTCCAGTACCCCTCCCCTGCGGGGACCGGTCGGCACGCAACGCCTGCAGCGCGAGGGGGGACTTTCCGGCGGCGGACAACTGTCCATCACCTGCGCGCCGCTCGACCGGGGCTTTTCGCTGGTCGAGCCGGCGCTGACCATCCTCACCGAGCGCGAACTGGCCGGCGAGCGCGCCCGCACCGAGCGGCAGCGCCGCCGCACCGCGGAACGGGATCCCGAGGCGATCCTGCGCGACCTGACGGAGCTCGAAATAGGCGCACCGATCGTGCACGTCGACCACGGCGTGGGCCGCTACCTCGGGCTCGTGGCGCTGGATGTCGGCGGAATGCCCGGCGAATTCCTCGCGATCGAATACGCACGCGGCGACAAGCTGTACGTGCCGGTGGCGCAACTCGCCCTGGTCAGCCGCTATTCGGGTGCCGACGACGAGCACGCGCCGCTGCATTCGCTGGGCGGCGAGTCCTGGGAACGGGCCAAGCGCAAGGCCGCCGAGAAGGTGCGCGATGTCGCGGCCGAACTCCTGGCGATCCACGCCGAGCGCGCCGCCCGCCAGGGCAACGCGATCGAATACGACCGCGCGATGGTGGCGCGTTTCGCCGAAGGTTTTCCGTTCGAGGAAACGCCCGACCAGGAAGCCGCGATCGAGGCGGTGCTCGCGGACCTCGCGGCCCCACAACCGATGGATCGCGTGGTGTGCGGCGACGTCGGCTTCGGCAAGACCGAGGTCGCGTTGCGCGCCGCGGTCGCGGTGGCGAGCGCGGGCAAGCAGGTCGCGGTGCTGGTACCGACCACCCTGCTCGCCCAGCAGCACTTCGACAGCTTCCGCGACCGGCTCGCGGACTTTCCGGTGCGGGTGGAACTGCTGTCGCGGTTCCGCGCGAAAAAGGAAACCGGCGAAGCGCTGCAGCGGCTGGCCGATGGCAAGCTCGACATCGTCGTGGGCACGCACAAGCTGCTGCAGGCGGACGTGAAGTTCAAGGACCTCGGGCTCGTGATCGTGGACGAGGAACACCGCTTCGGCGTCCGCCACAAGGAACAGCTCAAGAAGCTGCGCGCCGAAGTGGACCTGCTCACGCTGACGGCCACGCCGATCCCGCGCACCCTCAACATGGCGATGAGCGGCATGCGCGACCTCTCAATCATCGCCACGCCGCCGGCCGCACGGATGGCGGTCAAGACGCTGGTGGCGCAATACGATCCGGCGCTGGTCCGCGAAGCCTTCCAGCGCGAACTCGCGCGCGGCGGGCAGGTGTATTTCCTGCACAACAGCATCGACAGCATCCAGCGCATCGCGCGCGAACTGGCCGCACTGGTTCCCGACGCGCGGATCCGCGTCGCCCACGGCCAGATGTCGGCGCACGAACTCGAGCAGGCGATGCTGGATTTCCACCGCCAGCGCTTCAACGTGCTGGTGTGCACCACGATCATCGAGTCGGGCATCGACGTACCCACCGCGAACACCATCGTGATCGACCGCGCCGACCGTTTCGGCCTCGCCCAGTTGCACCAGTTGCGGGGGCGGGTCGGCCGTTCGCACCACCGCGCCTACGCGTACCTGATCGTGCCCGACAAGAAGGCGATGACCGCGGACGCCGGGAAACGCCTCGCGGCCCTGGAGTCGCTGGAGGAACTCGGCGCCGGTTTCACCCTGGCCACCCACGACATGGAAATCCGCGGCGCGGGCGAGTTGCTGGGCGAGGCACAGTCCGGCCAGATCGAGGCGATCGGCTTCGCCCTCTACAACGAGCTCCTGGAGCGTGCGGTGCGCGCCCTGCGTTCCGGCAAGGTGCCGGACTTCGACCTGGGCGGCGACGGCGGCAGCGAGATCGAACTCCACCTGCCCTCGTTGATCCCGGACGACTACCTGCCCGACGTGCCCGCCCGCCTGACGTTGTACAAGCGCATCGCGAGCGCCACCGACGAGGATGCGCTGCGCGACCTGCAGGTGGAGATGATCGACCGCTTCGGCCTGCTGCCACAGCCCGCGAAGAACCTGTTCGCGATCGCGGAGCTCAAGCTCCGGGCCGCGGCGCTCGGGATCCGCAAGCTCGACCTGGGCGCGGCCGGCGGTCGCATCACGTTCCGGCCGCGCCCGGAGGTCGATCCCGCCACGATCATCCGGTTGATCCAGCGGCAGCCGCGCGTCTACAAGCTTGACGGCCAGGACAAGCTGCGTGTCGCGATGGAATTGCCGGAGGCCGCCGACCGCCTGCGCGCGGCCGGCGAACTGCTGGAAGCGCTCGCGGTGCGCAGCAAAGCCGCTTGAACGCGCCCGGCGGCGCCCTGTGACGCCGCCGTCACGCGCTTGAATGCAAGCTGATCGTTGCCGGCCCGGAGCGAAACCCGCCGCTCCCGCCGCGGTCCAACGGTGGCGCAGGCCACACGCCTTGCGCCGCATTCCCAAAGGAGTTCCCATGAGCATGCCACGTTCGATTCGCACGTCACTCGCAGCCGCGGTCGCGTTCGGCCTGAGCGGTGTCACGTCGCTCGCGATGGCGCAGGCCATGCCGCAGCAGCCGACGATGCAGCAGGTTCCACCGCCGCCTCCGCCGCCGCCGCCGCAAGCACCGCCGCCACCGCCTCCCCCGCCGTCAGTGACTCCGCCACAGCCAGCGCCCATGACCACCATGCCGGCGCAACCGCAACCGGCCGGGCAGGATCAGCAGCAGGGCTCGTCCGTCGAGTTCTACCAAGGCACCCAATCGAGCGCGAACTACCCGATCCAGAACGGCACGCTGACCGTGAACGCCGGCATGCCCGCGAATGTCCGCGACTATGGTCCGCCGCCGCCGTTCAAGACCCTGGATACCAATTCCGACGGCCGGATCAGCCAGGCCGAAGCGCAGGCGTATCCGCCGCTCGACAGCGACTTCCTGTTCGCGAGCCGCCAGGCCCAGACGATCAGCCAGGCCCAGTACCAGCGGTGGGTGCAGGGCCAGCATTGAGCCGTCGCTAGAAGCGCGCGCCGCGCTTGCGTACGGGCGCGGCGCGCGGGCATGATCGCGGTCCCACGGCCGACGCGACCATGCATGGCAACCACTGAAGCCGGGCGTCCATCCTTCGTCACCGTCGTGCGCTCGACGCCCGCCGATCTCGATGCGGCGTCGCATTTGTTCGATGCCTACCGGGTGTTCTACAAGCAGCCCTCCGACCCGCAAGGGGCGCATGACTTCCTGCGAGCGCGTACCGAGCGCGGCCAATCGGAGATCTTCCTCGCGCGTGATGCCGCGACCGGCGACCTCCTGGGATTCACCCAGCTCTATCCTTCGTTCTCATCGGTATCGATGCGGGCGGTGTGGGTGCTTAACGACTTGTTCGTCGAGCCGGGGGCAAGACGCCGCGGCGTGGCACGCGCCCTGATGGAGGCCGCGCGCGAATTCGCCCACGCGACTGGTGCGCTGCGGCTGGTGCTCGAAACCGCGGAAGACAATGTCCAGGCGCAGGCGCTGTACGAGTCGCTGGGATACCGGCGCGAAGCCGGAACGCGGCACTACGCGTTATCGCTCGAATCCTGAGTCGGCGATGCCGCCGCTCGCGACGCTTGCGCAGCCCGGCGCCGGTAGACATACACCGACGCGGGCGGAAGGTTGCGCAGCACCGAACCCGCGCGCCGAACCTCGAGTCCCAACGCGTCGCGCTCGTGCGTCCGGACCGGACTGCGTGGCCCGTAGGTGAACTGGATGAACCTGCCCTCGTCGGCGAGCACCGCAAAGGCCGCGCGCAGGATCTCGCTGCGAAGCTCGCCGCTCATCGAGAGCAGCCCGAGCCCGCTGACCACCGCGTCCGGTTCGCCCTCCGCGAGCAGGCCATGGTCGGCTGCGAGGCGATCGAGGTGGCGCGCGTCGGCGCACACCACCGCCACGCCCGGAAAGCGCGCGCGCAGGAAATCGGCCAGGTGTGGATTGATTTCGACCACCAGCAACCTGGACGGTTCGATTCCGTAATCGAGCAGCGCACGGGTGAACACTCCGGTACCCGCGCCGATTTCCACGACGCGCGGGCTGCCTTCCGGCAATTGCGCCACCATCAGGCGCGCCAACTGACGGCCCGATGGCGTGACCGATGCCATCTTCACCGGATCGCGCAGCCACTGGCGCAGGAACGTGCGCATCGAGTGCAGGTCGAGGGCGACCTCACCGGCGCGTTGTTCATCCACGGAAGGTTCAGTGAACCGGTTCATGGGTGCGACCTTTTATCACACCGCATTGGGTCAGACCGCGACCGGCGCATCAATGATGGCCGCGGCCGTAGTGGCCGTGACCGCCGTGGTTCCACCCCCCCTGTCCGTGGTGCCCGCCATGGCGCGGATAGTAGTGGCCTCGGCCCTGGCGAGGATACGGGTAGTACGGCGCGTAGCCGTAGGTGTATCCGTAATACACGGGCGATGCGTAATACACGGTGGGCGGGTAATAGACGGGCGGCGGATACGCGGGGGCGTAGTACACCGGCGGGGGCGTCCGATAGCCGCAGCCCCAGCAATTGCCGACGCCGATCGAAATGCCGACATGGCTATGCGCCAGGGCAGCCGGCGCGGCGCACACCGCAACGACCAGCAACGCTGCCCCGACAACCACGCGACGGCCGCGCCGACGAATGCCGGCGGAAACTTTTCGTGCTCGGTTCATGCGGGCATGCTTGCGGCCGGGCACTGAATCACGACTGAAACCAGCCCACAGACAAAGCGTACTCTTGCAGGTTGGCGCTGAGCGCAGTGAAGCCCAACGCGCGAGGCGACCCTGTTGGGCTTCTCCCGGAACAAAGTTCCGGGATCAACCCAACCTACGAAAGCTATGTAGCGGGCGGTGTCGGAAAGCTTTTGTAGGTTGGTGCTGAGCGAAGCGAAGCCCAACGATCGTCGACCGATTCGAGCAATCGGTTGACCACGCCCTGTTGGCCTTCTCCCGGAACGAGTTCCGGGATCAACCCAACCTACGAAACCACCAAGGAGGCGGCGCCGCCATGCTCTTGCAGGTTGGCGCTGAGCGTACGATGCCCGGCACCCAGGATCAGCGTTTGCGCAGCAGCCAGCAGCCGTGGATGCGCGGACGGCGCGCGAAATCCGGCGGAATGCTCGTGCGTCCGATGTCCTCGATCGCGAACGTGCGCGACAACGCGTCCGCGTCCAGCTTGAAGCGGCGGTAGTTGTTGGAAAACACGATGACGCCGTCGTCGCGCAGGCGCTTTCCGCAGGCTTCGAGCAGCTCGACGTGGTCGCGCTGCACGTCGAAATCCTCGGCGCGGGCGGAGTTCGAAAAGGTCGGTGGATCGACGTAGACCAAACCGTAACGCGTGCGGCCTCCGCGCAGGAACGCCATCGCGTCGGCCTGCACGAGCTGGTGCGCCGCGCCGGTTTGCCCGTTGAGGACCAGGTTCCTCGACGCCCAGTCGAGGTATACCGGCGAAAGGTCCACGCTGGTGGTGCTGCGCGCCCCGCCCGCAGCGGCGTACACGCTCGCGGTGCCGGTGTAGGCGAAGAGGTTGAGCATGTCGCGGCCACGCGCGAGTTCGCGCAGCCGCGCGCGCACCCGGCGATGGTCGAGGAACAAACCGGTGTCGAGGCGATCGCGCAGGTTCACCAGGAAATGCAGGCCACCCTCCTCCACGACCAGGTATTCATCCCTCGCGGCAAGCTTTCCGTAGCGGCTGCCGCCGCGGCCGCGGGCGCGCGTTTTCAGGACCAGCCGGCTGCGCGGCACGTCGAGCGCATCGCACGCGGCCCGTTGCAGCTCGCGCCAGCGTTTCAGCGCGGCTTCGGTATCGATGCTCGCGGGCGGCGCGTACTCCTGCACGTGCAGCCAGGTTTGCGTGTCCGCCGGCTCGCCGATGGAGGGCGCATCTTCCGGCCAGCCGCGGTACACGTCGATCGCCGCCGCGTACTCCGGCAGGTCCGCGTCGTAGGCGCGAAAGCACGTGACGCCGTCGCGCGAGAGCTCCTTGCGCATGTTGCGCAGGTTCTTGCGGATGCGGTTGGCGACCATCTCCGCGCCGGGCGAAAGCGGCGCGGGCGCTGCGGCAAGTGCGGGCGCGTGAATGTCGAACAGCGCAAGCCGGCATTCGATCGCGCCGTTGAACAGCACGTAGCGTTTCGCGGGGCGCAGGCCTAGCGCGTGCACGAGTTCAGGCTCCGAGGTCAGCACCGCTGCGTGCCAGTCAACGAACCCCTCGCGCAGTCGCGCACCCAGCGCCTCGTAGAGCGACGGCAAGGCCGCGGGATCGCCCATCCTGGCTCCGTAGGGCGGATTGGTGATCACCAGCCCGGTCGCGAAGCCCGGCGGTGGCTCGAGGTGTTCGACCGGGCGTTTGTCGAGATGGGCGAAACCGGCGACCCCCGCGTTCTGCAGGTTGTGCGTCGAGGTCGCGATCATCTGGGGGTCGCTGTCACTGCCGAAGAAGCACGGGCGCAGATTGCGAAGTCCCTCCAGCGCGCGCGCCTCGGCCGCTTCGTGCAGCTTCTGCCACAGGGCAGCATCGTGGCCGCGCCACCCGAGGAACCCGAAATAATCGCGCCGCAGCGCCGGCGCGACACCGGCAGCCATCCAGGCTGCCTCGACCAGCAAGGTGCCGGAGCCGCACATCGGATCGAGCAACGCACCGCCGCCGGCATGGATTTCCGGCCAGCGTGCGCGCAACAACATCGCGCAGGCGAGGTTCTCCTTGAGCGGCGCCTCGCCCTGTCCGCGCCGCCAGCCGCGCCGGTGCAACGGTTCGCCCGACATGTCCACGGAGAGCGTGGCGCGCCCCTTGTGCAGGCGCAGGTTCAGGCGCACGTCCGGCCGTTCGGGCTGGATGCTCGGGCGTGCGTCGAAACGTTCGCGGCACTGGTCGGCAATGGCATCCTTCACCCGCTGCGCGGCGAACCCCGAATGCACGATCGAGCCGCTGGTGCCGGTCGCATCGATCGCGAGCGTGGCATCGGGCGCGAAGTGCTGCGCCCAGTCGACCGCGTGCGCGCCGGCGTACAAGGTATCGGCATCGTTGGTTTCGAATTCCGTGACCGGCAACAGGATCCGGCTCGCGAGACGCGATTCCAGGCACGCACGATAGGCGCACTCAATGTCGCCCCCGAAACGCACGCCCGCCAAGGCTTCCTGCGCCGACGCCCCCAACGCGGTCAGTTCGTCGCGCAACAGGTACTCGAGGCCCTTGGGACAGGTGGCGAAGAATTCAGTCATTGGTGTTCGAGCAAGAATGCAAAACGAAATGGACGCGGATCAAATCAGATAGACCCGGATCAGAAGCATTTATCGCATTGATCCGCGCGGATCCGCGTCAAAAGCCTGTCGCCTCTCCCATGCGCGTCAATCGGCGCGTCGCTCCGATGCCAGCGATTCGAGGAACCAGCGGAATTGGCGCTCGATGTACGCCACGTGGTCCGCCAGCCGATGGTTCCCATCGAGCATCAGCGCAGGCATCGAGCGCGCGCGGGCGAATGCCAGCGCTGCATCCGGCGCGCACAACTCGTCGCGCCAGCCGTGCACGAGCATGCCGCGCACGCCGTCCGCCGCCGCGAAACGCCGCGGGCATTGCGGGATATCCATGGGCAGCGCGATCAAGAACAAACCCTCGCACGGTGCCTCGAGCGACGCCAGGCCCGACACGAATGCGCCCATGCTCGAGCCGACCAGCACCAGCGGTCGCGGCGCATCGCGCATCGCGGCCACAAGCCGTTCGATGCGCGGTCCGACCGACCCTGCGTAGCCGCGGGCATCCACGTCGCGGAAGTCGGGGCGCAGCGTGCTCCAGCCGAGCGATTCCGCAACCCGCGCGAGCGCGCTGACCTTGGTGGCGCCGGGTCCGCTGTCGGAGCCGTGGGAGAGGATGACGTGGCCGGGCATTGGCGGGGAGGCGGGGAAAGCGAGACGCAAAGCGTAGCAGGCGATCCGCGGCCGCCACCAATCCGTGCGACACTTTCGCGATGCATGCGCCGCTACGGATCCGTGACGACCTGCTGCCGTACGTGGAACGGCTGCAGCGGCGCGAGCGCGCAAGCATCGACCAGGTGGTGATTCATTGCACGGAGTTGCCCGACCTCGCCACGGCGCGCGAATACGGCGAGCGGATCGTGCACCCGAGCGGCACCGGCAACAGCGGGCACTACTACATAGACCGCGACGGCAGCGTGTTCCGCTATGTGCCGGACGATCGCGTGGCACACCACACCCGCGGCTACAACGAACGCGCGATCGGCATCGAGCTGGTCAATGTCGGTCGCTGGCCCGACTGGTTCGACTCCCACCGGCAGGTGATGTCGGAGCCGTATCCCGATGCGCAGATCGACGCGCTCACGGCGTTGCTGGCGGAACTCGCGGTGAAACTGCCCGCGCTTCGCGAAATCGCGGGCCACGAGGACCTCGACACCGACATGGTGCCGGCCAGCGACGACGCCGATCGCATGGTGCGGCGCAAGCTCGACCCCGGAATCCTGTTCCCCTGGGGAAAGGTGCTGGCTCGCTGCCCGTTGCGAAGGCACGCTTCCGCGCCATGATGCCGAGCGGTGTTGCGTCGTCCGCCGCACGGCGCACGCGACGAGCAGGCCGCTCGCATGTCGCCATCTATAATCCACGGACTTTTTGCCCGGCTTGCCGCAATGAACCAGCCCCACGTCGCCGAATTGATCCAGTTGCTGCAACTGGATCGCCTGGAGGACAACCTCTTCCGTGGCCAGAGCCGCGACATCGGCACGCGCTACGTGTTCGGTGGCCAGGTGCTGGGGCAGGCACTGTCCGCGGCGCAGCAGACCGTCGATCCGACGCGCGCGGCACATTCGCTGCACGGCTATTTCCTGCGCGCCGGTGATGTCGACAAGCCCATCGTGTATTCGGTGGAGCGCGCACGAGACGGCCACAGCTTTTCCGTGCGGCGCGTCGAGGCGATCCAGAACGGGCAACCGATCCTGAATTGCGCGGTGTCGTTCCAGGTCGAGGAAGCCGGATTCGAGCACCAGACGGGCATGCCGGAAGTGCCGGGTCCGGATGACCTTGCGCCGCCCACTCCCCTTCCCGCCGCCGAACTCGCCAAGCTGCCGCCCAAGCTGCGGCGGTGGTTGAGCACCGATGGACCATTCGAATATCGCTTCGTGTGGCCGCGCGACGAGCTCCATCCGGCCAAACGGCCGCCCTGGCAGCACATCTGGTTCCGGCTGGCCGAGCGAATCGACGCGCCGCCCGCCCTGCACCGCGCACTGCTGGCGTACGCGTCCGATTACCACCTGATCGGCACCGCGCTGTTGCCGCACGGCGTGTCCTACCTCACCCCCAACCTGCAGATGGCGAGCCTCGACCACGCGTTGTGGTTCCACCGCCCGTTCCGCGCGGACGAATGGCTGCTGTATTCCTGCGAAAGTCCGACCGCGCAAGGCGGGCGCGGGCTGGTGCGCGGACAGATGTTCGATGTTTCCGGCAAGCTGGTGGCGTCGACCGCGCAGGAAGGATTGCTTCGGCTGCGCAGTTGACCTCCGGATAACGGCAGGGCGGGCATTGCCCGTCACGGTCGTGGCGGACGGTGTCCTCCCTGCATTTTCGACGCGTTCCACAACGCCGCGACGCCACCCGATTGCAACCCCCGGGGGCTGTCGTAAACTGTCCGCATGCGCAGGATCTATGCCTCGCCACGGATGGAAAACATCGACCGGCTGGTCGCCGTGATGGCCGAACACGGCATCGCGACCAAGGTCACCAATCGCCGCGCCTACGCGGGCTCCACCTACCGGCGTTTCTCGTACGCACGCCCCGGCCACAGCGAGAACTGGCCGGCGGTGTGGGTGAAGCACGCCAGCGACCATACGCGCGCGCGCAAGCTGATGCGCGACATCGGGATCGAGCCGGTGACCCGCTACGCCGAAGAACTCGCCGCCTATCGCGCCCGCAAGGCCGGCGGCCGGAACGACCCCTCGCATATCGCCGCGCGGGTACGCACCGCGGTACTCGTGGCGGTGTGCGTCGCCATCGCCATCTACGGAGCGAAGCTGATCTCGGTCTGGTAATGACACTTCGCAACGAACGCGTCCGGCTGTTCCAGACCCTGCCGCATGCCTGCGGCTACTTCCGTGCGCGCACGGCGCAGAACCTGGTGCTAGATCCGGCCGCGGCGAACCTGCCGAAGCTCTATGCGATGTCGCTGGCGCGCGGTTTCCGCCGCGCCGGCGGGCACGTCTACCACCCGCACTGCCCGCGCTGCCATGCCTGCGAACCGTGCCGGATCGATGTCGCCACGTTCGTCCCCGATCGCAGCCAGCGCCGCTGCCTCGCCGCGAACCGCGACGTCACGGTGGTCGAGTGCAAGCCCGGCCTGACCGACGAGCGACAGGCGTTGTACGCGCGCTACCTGCACGCCCGCCACCCCGGCGGCGGGATGGACGAAGCCAGCGATGAAGACTTTTCCCATTTCCTGGCCGCGCCGTGGAGCCCCACGGTATTCCTGGAGTTCCGCGCGAAGGAGCGGCTGGTTGCGGTCGCCGTCACCGACGTGTGCGAAACCGGCCTGTCGGCCGTGTACACGTTCTTCGAACCCAGCCTGCCAAAGCGCAGCCTCGGCACCTACGCGATCCTTCGCCAGGTCGATCTGGCGCGCACGCGCGGTTTGCCGCACCTGTACCTCGGATACTGGATCGCGGGCCATCCCAAGATGGGTTACAAGGCGCGCTTCGACAGCCTGCAGGTGCTCGGGCCGGACGGCTGGACGGCCCTCGCGGGCGCAGGTCGGACGTGAACGGGCGTGTCATGCGCGCGGCCATGCTCGCCGCGGCCGCCGTTGTGACGGTCCTGGCGCGCGCCGCTCAACCGGCCGACGTTGCGGCCCCGATGCACGACGCGCAGGCCGACAAGCTCGCGGTAACGCAATTGGAGCACCGCTGGATCGCCGACATCGGCAGCGTCAACCGCGGGGATCTCGCAACGATCCTCGCGGACGACTACCGCGACATCGACTGGCAAGGCCGTGTCCGGGACAAGGACGCGCTGCTGGCCTCCCTCGGCAAGCCATCGGGAACCTCCCAGCACATCCTCGCCCTGCAGGTGCGCGCATGGGGCGACACCGCCGTCGCGACCGGCACCAACGAGGTCCACTCCGCCACAAAGGGTTGGACGGCCGAAGTTTCCTTCACCGACGTGTTCGCACGCATCGACGGACACTGGCACGCCGTCGCCTCGCAGGAAACGCTGCGCAAGCCAGCTTCCGGCGGGCACGGCTGAGCCCTCGCCGCTGTCGGGGCGGGTACTCGCTGACCGGTCCCACGTTGCCCGTCGACGCGTGTACCCGGCACGCGAGCTCGACTGCGCCGAACACACGTTCGGCAACACATTGACTCGACAGGGATTCAGCAACCACCAAATGCGCGTGACATTTCTTGCTTGCGCCCCCACGGGAGCCCCCATGGCGCGCATGGCACCCTCCCGCAGGCCTGCTGTTTGGAGTGGCGGCCCGACCGCGACCCACGTTCGTGGCCGAGCAACCCGCTTGGCGAATAGATATCATTGTGATATCGTTTTGTCACCCAAGCGGAGAACCCAATGAACGAGACCCGAGCTACTTCCCTGTCCGGCATTCCCTTTGCGGTTTTCTACACCATTGCCCTGATCTTCTGCATCGCCGGTTTCGTCCATGGCGCCCTGCACCAGGCGCTCGGCATCCTGATCGGCTCGGTGATCCTGTTCGTGGTCTTCGCGTTCCTTTGCAAGGGCTTCTTCCAGGTCCAGCCCAACCAGGGCATGGTGTTGCTGCTGTTCGGCCGATATGTCGGTACGGCGCGGGAAACCGGCTTGCGCTGGACCAATCCCTTCCTCAGCAAGCGCACGGTGTCCCTGCGGGTGCGCAACTTCGAGTCGTCCAAGCTCAAGGTCAATGACGCCGACGGCAACCCGATCGAGATCGCCGCCGTGATCGTGTGGCAGGTGGTCGATACCGCCGAAGCGGTGTTCCAGGTGGACGATTACGAAAACTACGTGCACATCCAGAGCGAGTCGGCGTTGCGCCAGATGGCGCAAAGCTACCCCTACGATTCGCACGACAACGGCAAGCCCAGCTTGCGCAGCCACGGCGACGAGATCACCGCGCACCTGCGCGAGCAGATCCAGGAGCGGTTGGGGAAGGCCGGCGTCCAGGTGCTGGAAGCGCGCATCAGCCACCTCGCCTACGCCCAGGAGATCGCGCAGGCCATGCTGCAACGCCAGCAGGCCGGCGCGATCATCGCCGCGCGCACCAAGATCGTGGAAGGCGCGGTCACCATGGTCGAAATGGCGCTCGCGCACCTCAACGAGCACAACATCGTGCAACTCGACGAGGAACGCAAGGCCGCGATGGTGTCCAACCTGCTGGTGGTGCTGTGCGGCGAGCGCGGCACGCAGCCGGTGCTGAATACGGGGAGTTTGTATCAGTGATCATCCATGATCACGGAGATCAAAAGACGGCGATCCATGGCCGACTTTCCACAACAGCGCGCGTCCTGATGCCGCATGGGCACCGATAAGGACAGGAAGGCCTATCCGCTGCGCATCAGCGCGGCGGTGCTCGACGCGATGCAACGCTGGTCGAACGACGAGCTGCGCTCGCTGAACGGGCAGATCGAATACGTGCTCCGCGACGCGTTGCGCAAGGCCGGGCGACTCAAGTCCGATGCCACGCCGCCCCACCCATCGTCACATCGAAACGGGAACCGAACATGACACCCGACACGCGCTGGACCTACAAGGTCGTCCGCTTCAAGTCCTCGAAGTTCTTCAACCTGCATCCGGATCCCGAGGAGGTCACCGATTTGCTGAACCAGTTCGGACGTGACGGCTGGGAACTGGTCCACGTGGTCGAGGGCCATGGCGTACCCTCGCCCGTGCTCTACTTCAAAAAGCCGACCTGAAGCCGCCCTCCACCGCAAAAAAGGAACCACCATGCACCGCAAACCGAAAGCCATCGCGATGGCCGCGTTGCTCGCCGCGCCGGCTTTCGCCGTCGGGCAGACGCCACCCGCGGAGGCCAGCGCGCACCCCGCCTCGCGCGCGCACGACAACGCCATGGCGGCGCAGGCCGATGCCGCCCGTATCGAAGCCTGCAGCCACATCGCGCGTGGATTCCTGGACGATCTCGAAAAGGACGACTTCATTGCCGCGGTCGCGAACTTCAACGACCAGATGGAAGCCGCCGTCAGCGCGGACAAGCTCGGTCAAACGTGGAAGTCGCTGGCCGCCCGATTCGGCCGACTCGAGTCGCGCGGCAACGCGCAGACCGTGATGTATCGGGACATGCCGGTCGTCACCACGCCGCTGCATTTCGCAAAGGGCGATCTCGTGTCGCAGCTTGCGTGCGACAACGAAGGCAAGATCACCGGGTTCTACGTCCGGCCGCTGCCGGGTGCGGGCGCGGCACCCGCATCGTCGCCAGGGTGATGGCGGCATGGTCCGGGAGTCCGGCCAGGCCGCCGGTTCCACGCCACCGTGGCGTTGCCGCGATGCCGCCCAACACCGGCGACTGATCGAGCGCGCCTTCGCACTCGGCGTACCGCGCGACTATGGCCGCGCGCGGCATTTGCGCCTGCAACGCGAGCCGGCACGGCTGGTGTCGATCGGCAGCGACATCCACGGCCGCGAACAATGGCTGCAGCCGGCCGCGGCGCGCGCGCTGGCGACGATGCGCAAGGTCGCGTCACGCGATGGCGTCGAACTGCAGGTGGTCTCCGCCTTCCGTTCGATCGAATACCAGCTCGGCATCCTCGAGCGCAAACTCGCACGCGGTCTGACGATGGATCAAATCCTCCGCGCCAGCGCGGCGCCCGGCTACAGCGAGCACCACAGTGGCCGCTGCGTCGATTTCACGGCACCCGGCTTTGCGCCGGTGGAAGAAGGATTCGAAGACGCGGCAGCATTCGCCTGGCTGCAGCACAACGCCGCGCGCTTCGCGTTCGCACTCTCCTATCCGCGAGACAACCGCCACGGGATTGCGTACGAGCCCTGGCACTGGTGCTGGCACGCCAAGCCGCGCCATGCTTTGCAGGCGCGGTAGCGATTCCGGTCGCGGCCCAGCGCTCGTTACCCTGGTTCATCTTCTGAAAGGTCGATGAAAGATTCATCTGTTACGCGCACGCACGTGCCGCTCGGCATTTTGGAGATCAAGACTTGACCCGCCGTCGCGTATGGTTCTATTCATTGAGCACGTGATTGCAATGGACAGGGGACCATGACGAAACGAATGAGTTGGCTGATCGGGGCGCTGCTGCTGGCGCCGGTGGCGGGCGGCGCGTTGGCTGCGCCTGGTGCGCAGGACGCAAGCGTCGCACGCGTGACGCTGGACAACGGCCTGCGCGTGGTAGTGGTGCGGGATGCGCTGGCGCCTGTCGTGACGACCGAGATGAATTACCTGGCGGGCTCGAACGAGGCGCCGCAAGGGTTCCCCGGCACCGCGCACGCGGTCGAGCACATGATGTTCCGCGGCAGCCCGGGCCTGTCCCGGGACCAGTTGCTGGCCATCGCATCGAACATGGGCGGCGAGTTCAACGCCGTCACCCACGAGGGCGCCACCCAGTACTACTTCACGACGCCGGCGCAGGATCTCGACGTCGCCCTGCGCGTCGCGGCGACCCGGATGCGCGGCATCGACATGAGCCCGGCGGGCTGGACCAAGGAGCGCGGCGCGATCGAGCAGGAGGTCTCGCGCGACAACTCAAGTCCGATCTACAAGTTCGTGACCCAGTTGCGCGCGCAGATGTTCACCGGCACGCCGTATGCCTGGACCGGCCTCGGCACGCGGCCGTCGTTCGACAAGACCTCGGCCGCGGCGCTGAAGAAGTTCCACGACACGTGGTACGCACCGAACAATGCGATCCTGGTTGTCGCGGGTGACGTCGATCCGGCGGCGACGGTGCAAAAGATCAAGGGCTTGTTCGGCGACATCCCCCGCAAGAGCCTGCCCGCTCGCCCGGACTTCGACTTCAAGCCGATGCAGGCGAAGACCGTCAGCTTGCCCACGGACCTGCCGGTCGGCGTGGTGGCGCTTGCGTGGCGGATGCCGGGACTGCGCGACGATGATTACGCGACGGCGCTGGTACTCGCCGACGCGATGGCATCCAAACGCGCCGCGCTGTTCGAAATGGGCCTGACGGGCAAGGCCCTGTTCGGCCAGTTCAGCGGCAGTTTCATGCCGCACGCGGGTATCGCGTTCGCGCTGGCGGGCTTTCCGCGCGGCGGGGATTCCGCAACGGTACTGAAGAACCTCCAGGCCATCATGGCCGCGGCGGCATCCAGGGGTGTTCCGCCGGAGCTCGTGGCGGCCGCGAAGGACAAGGCCATCGCAAGCCTGGAGTTCCAGCGCAACTCGGTGCCGGGCCTGGCGAATGCCTGGTCCGAGGCACTGGCGTTCCGCGGCGGTACCTCGCCCGACGACATCCGTGCCGCGATTGCCGCGGTCACGCCCGCGCAGGTCGACGCGCTGGCCAGGCGCATCTTCGACCCCGCCCACGCGCTCACGGCGGTGCTCACACCGGAATCATCCGGCAAGCCTTCCACGAGCAAGGGATTCGGTGGCACCGAAACGTTCGGCGGCCAGCCGAGCGGCTCGGTGACGCTGCCGGATTGGGCGAAGGCCGCGTTCGCGAAGCTGGAGTCGCCGAAGTTCGCGACCGACCCGACTTCGTTCACCCTGTCGAACGGCATGCGCGTGATTGTCCAGCCCGAATCGGTCAGCAAGACCGTGGAGGTGTACGGGCAGGTCGAGACCAACCAGGACATGCAGGCGCCGAAGGGCCAGGAGGGCGTCGCATCCGTGTTGAATGACCTGTTCAACTTCGGCACCACCGGCATGAATCGCCTGCAGTTCCAGGCCGCGGTGGATGCGATCAGCGCCGAGGAAAACGCCGGGAGCAGCTTCTCGCTGAAGGTGCCATCGGCGAACTTCGCCAAGGGCATGCAACTCCTCGCCGCCAACGAACTCGATCCGGCGATGCCGCAACAGGCGTTCACGGTGATGCAGCGCAACCAGCAAGGTGCGGTCGCGGGGGTGATCCAGTCGCCGGGCTTCCTGCACACCCTCCACCTGGACCAGGCGCTCTATCCCGCAGGCGATCCGGACCTCCGCCACGCGACGCCGCAGACGGTGGGGGCCCTGACGCTCCAGGATGTCCGGAAGTACTACGGGCAGGCGTTCCGGCCGGACATGACCACGCTCGTCGTCATCGGCGACGTGACGCCCGACCAGGTGCGCAAGGTGGCGGAGTCGGCGTTCGGCAAATGGAAGGCCAGCGGCCCGCAACCCGCCACGCACTATCCGGCGGTTCCTCCGAACAAGGCGAGCCAGTTCCGCACGCCCGACAAGTCGGCGGTACAGGATTCGGTGACGCTGGCGCAAACGATCCCGCTCACCGAGAACAGTCCGGATCGCTATGCGATGAATCTCGGCAACCAGATCCTCGGCGGCGGCTTCGATTCGCGGCTGATGCAGGACCTGCGCGTCAAGGGAGGCCTGGTCTACGGCGTTTCCAGCAGCGTTGGCCTGCAAAAGAACCGCGGCGTCTTCAGCGTCGACTACGGCAGCGATCCCGACAAGGTCGCGCAGGCGCGTGCCATGGTGATCCGCGACATCAGGCAGATGCAGGCCGCGCCCGTGTCAGACACCGAACTCCACGCGGCGAAGGGCAAGATGCTGCGGCAGCTTGCCTTGGGCCAGTCGAGCTTCGGTTCCATTGCAGGAACGTTGCTCAGCCTGGCGATGCAGGACAAGCCGCTCGACTCGGACGCGATCGCCGCCCGGAAATACATGGCGCTGACGGCGAAAGACATCCAGGCGGAGTTTCGGAAGGACCTGCGGCCGGACGCCTTCGTCACGGCGGTGAAGGGACCTGCGGCCAAGCAATAGCGCCCGTTGTTGCCGTACCGAGCGACGACACCGGCAAACGGGCCATGGGCCGCGCCGGCCGGCGCGGCTCAATCCTGCGAACGCTTGGTGGGCTTGGCGCCGGGCTTCGGCGGGTTGGCGGCTTCGACGATCTTCCAGAGATAAAAACTTGCCAGCGTGCGGTACGGCCCCCACAGCTCGCCGAATTCCTGCAGCGCGAGCGGCGCCGGAAGTTCTTCGAACCCGTGCACGATCTGCGCGCCCTTGCGGATGCCGAGGTCGTGGATGGGCAGCACGTCCGGCCGGCCCAGCCGGAACATCAACAGCATCTCGACGGTCCAGCGCCCGATGCCGCGCACCTGGACCAGATGATCGATCAGGTCCTGGTCCGGCATCCGCGCCAGCCGCGCGGGTGTCGGCACGATCCCTTCGTGCGATTTCGCGGCGAGGTCGCGCAACGCCGCGATCTTGTTGCGCGACACGCCCGCCGCGCGCAGCGCGACGTCGTCCACGCCGTCCAGGCCGCGCGCCGTGATCCGGCGGCCACGCGGCATCAGCGCCTCGACGCGGCCGGCGATCGTCGCCGCGGCCTTGCCGGACAGCTGCTGGTACAGGATCGAATGCGCGAGCGCGTCGACCGGGTCGAAACGCTGCTCGAAGTCGCGCTCGATCGGACCGATCCGGCGCATCCACCTGGCCAGCTTGCGGTCGCGCTTGCCGAGATGCGCGGCAGCCGCCTGCACGTCGAATCCGCGTGCGATCACCGCCAATTTCATCGAGTTCTCCTGAAGTATCTGTTCAACATCATGCCGGCAACGCCTCGTTCGGCGGCGCGGCGGGCGGAGTGTACACTCAGGGGGCACCCAGACCGCCATGACTCTTCACCGGCGTAGCCGCCGTCCTGGAAGGTCAGGCCTGGCATGGCCGTTCTGGTGTTTCGGCACCCGCGGACGATCCCGGCGATCGTGTCATTCGACGGTGCCGCGATCAGGCACGATCGCGGAACAATGCCACGCCGAGCGCGACCCACGCCACGATGAAACACAATCCGCCAAGCGGCGTGAACACCCCGATCATGCGCGGCGCGCCGAGCGCAAGCGCGTAGAGGCTGCCACAGAACAGGATGATCCCGGAAACGAACAGCACCGCGCCGAGATATGCGGCGTGCGAGCGCCGCACCAGCAAAGCGCAGGCCACCAGCGCCAGCGCATGCCAGAACTGGAAGCGCACCGCGATCTCCCACGCGTCCAGCACCGCCGGGGCCAGCCTGCCCTGAAGCCCGTGCGCGCCCAGCGCGCCGAACACCACGGCGCTTGCGCCGGCGATTCCGGCCGCCGCGCCGGGCCAGCGGGGCGGTCGCCGGCTTACCGGCGGCACGGCGCTCATCGCCCTTCCCCGGCCACGCGGCGCCTGTGCAGGCGCCATGCGCCATACAGCAGTCCCACCAGCGCCACCAGGATCGGCATCAGCAGGATGTCGATGAATTTCAGGAGCATGGACAAACGTTCGATGTCGGCGTCGAGACTTCGCTGCACGGCACGCAGTTCGTCGCGGATCTCCAGCTTGCGTTGCAGGAACTCGTCGACCGCGGCCCTCTGCGCAGCCGTCTGGCTGCTGCCGTGCGCGGCTTGCTTGAGCGACGCGAGGCGCTGTTCGGTGTCCCGCAGTTCCCCCTGCAGCTCGAGCTGCTTGGCCTTGAATTTTTCATCGGCTTGCCGGCGCAGGGCGTCCACGCGGGTGAAGCGCCGCTCCGCCACCGCGCGCCCGCGGATCGCGATCAGGTCGGACGGCCCGGCGAGGTCATCCACCGCGTTGACGAAGAAGTCGCCATTGTTGGCGAACGGGCTCACCAGCGTCTGGCCTTGCGACGTACTCGTTTGCGCCCACAGCCGCTCCGACAACAGGTCGGTGTCGCCCACCAGGATCACCTCCGGTTTGCGCGCCTGCCCCGACGCCGCCGCATCGCCCGGGAAGGCCGCCGCCAACGGTCCTTCGAGCCGCACGGCAATGGCGTAGTGCTTCCCGTCGGGTTTGTAATCCTTGTAAAGGGCCGAAGGATCGGGCGCACCGGTCACGCGCGCATCCGGCACGGCCATCGCGTCGGTCGTGCTCTGGATCAGCGGATCGAGCCGTGTCGCCGTGTTTGCCACGAGGCCGAAATACCCGGTGGTGGAAACATTGAGGAAACTGAGCGCCGCAGTGACCGGGTCGCGGCGGTTGAGTTCGTCGCCGGTCAGGCCCAGCACCGCCGGATCGAACGTACGCGCGTCGCTGCCCGGCACCTGCACCTGCAGCGCACGCGAACTGTCGAGCAGTACCCGCGCGTGATCGAATGCCACACCCCATGCCCCGAACAATTCGGGCAAATCGGATGACTCGCCGGCCGCCACTTCCGAATCGGGATCCACGAACACCAGCAGGTGCCCGCCCTGCTGCACGTAGCGGTCCAGCCCCTGCAATTCCGGCTGGGACATCGCCACCGGCTGGATCAGCACCAGCGCGTCCACGCTGTCGGCCTGCAACGAGGCCAGTCCCTCGGAGTCCAGGCGGTGCACGTCGAACAATTGCCGGAGTTGTTGCAGCGCCGTCCACGGCGCCGCC
>DASSNH010000126.1:0-2304 GCA_035701405.1 Rhodanobacteraceae bacterium | reverse complement strand
GGGCGGCACCGAGGACCACCTGTTCCTGGTCGACCTGATCGGCAAGCCGATCACCGGCAAGGACGCGGAGGCCGCGCTCGGCAAGGCACACATCACGGTCAACAAGAACGCGGTGCCGAACGATCCGCAGAAGCCGTTCGTCACCTCGGGCCTCCGCATCGGCAGCCCCGCCGTCACCACCCGCGGCTACAAGGAAACCGATTGCATTGAACTCGCCGGCTGGGTCGCCGACGTGCTGGATGCGCCGAAGGACGACAAGGTGATCGAGAACGTGCGCGCGCTGGTGAATGCGCAGTGCGCGAGGTTTCCGGTTTATGGTTGACAAGCAGGGACCAGGGACCGGGGACCGGGGACCGGAAAAAAGCCGGGGCCGCACGGTCGCCATGGCATTTCCGGTCCCCGGTCCCCGGTCCCCGGTCCCCAAGCCCTGATGCACTGCCCCTTCTGCCAGAACATCGACACCCGCGTGATCGACTCGCGCGTTTCGGAGGAAGGTTCGACCATCCGCCGGCGGCGCGAGTGTCCGTCCTGCGGCGAGCGGTTTTCCACGGTGGAGACCGTGGAACTGAAGTTGCCGGCGATCATCAAGGACGACGGTCGGCGCGAAGCCTTCGATGCGCGCAAACTGCGTACCGGCTTCGACCGTGCGTTGCACAAGCGGCCGGTGACCGAAGACCGCATCGAGGCGGCGGTGCGCGCGGTGGTGCGCCAGCTCAGGATGTCGACCGAGCGCGAGCTCCCGTCGCGCCGGATCGGCGAGCTGGTGATGACGGAACTGCGCAAGCTCGACCATGTCGGGTACGTGCGGTATGCGTCGGTGTACCGCTCGTTCGAAGACGTGGCGGACTTCCGCGAGGAACTGGACCGGCTCGAGCACGAGTTGCCGGCCAGCGAAAGCCAGTTGCCGCTGATCGGAAGCTCGGTGGTGCCCATCGACAAGAACAAGAAGCGCTGAAAAGGGGTCAGAGTCATTTTTCAGCCGACCCGACGGGTGAGGGGCATTCCACATGAAAAATGACTCCGACCCCGGTTTTTCGGCCACCGACCATGCACTGATGGCGCGCGCCCTGCGCCTCGCCGAGCGCGGTTTGTTCACGACCCAACCCAACCCGCGCGTCGGCTGCGTGATCGCGCGCGGCGGGGAAATCCTGGGCGAGGGCTGGCACCGGCGCGCTGGCGAATCCCATGCGGAGGTATGCGCGCTGCACGCGGCCGGTGTACGCGCGCGGGGCGCGACGGCGTACGTCACGCTGGAGCCGTGTTCGCACCATGGCCGCACGCCGCCGTGCGCGGAGGCACTGGTCCACGCCGGCGTTGCGCGCGTGGTGTTCGCGTCCGGCGACCCCAATCCGCAAGTGGCCGGGGCGGGAATCCTGCGCCTGCGCCAAGCCGGCGTCCACGTCGATGGCGGCCTGCTGCGCGAGCACGCGCGCGAGCTGAACCGGGGGTTCTTCTCGCGCTTCGAGCGCGCTCGGCCGTGGGTGCGCGTGAAGCTGGCGATGAGCCTGGACGGTCGCACCGCGCTGGGCAGCGGCGATTCGAAATGGATCACCGGCGACCCAGCGCGCGCTGACGTGCAACGCTGGCGGGCGCGCAGTTCTGCGATCCTGACAGGCGCCGGCACCGCGCGGGCGGACGATCCGCGACTGACGGTGCGGCTGCCGGCTCTTGAACCCCACTCCCTTCGGGAGTGGGGCAGGGGTGAGGGTTCGGAAGGATCGAAACGTCACGGCGTAGCCGTACCCCCGCGCGCCCCTTCGGGACACTCTCTCCCGGAGGGAGAGGGGAACAGCTTTGCTCCACCTTTGCGCGTCGTGTTGGACGCACGACTCGATGCGCTGCACGCCAGCGCGCACCTGCTCGATGGCAGTGCGCCGACGCTGGTGTTGCACGCGCCGGACGCTCGCGTCCGGGACGATCGCCATGGCCAGGTCGAACTGGCCGCGGTGCCGGTCGATGCAAGCGGCAGGCTGGATCTCGAAGCCGTGCTGCGCCTGTTGGCCGCCCGCAACGTCAATGAACTGCAGGTGGAGGCGGGCCCCGCCCTGTGCGGCGCGCTGCTGGAGCGCGGCCTGGTCGACGAGTTGCTGCTGTACGTGGCGCCGGTGCTGCTCGGCGACCAGGCACGGCCGCTGTTCGCGCTGCCACCGCTGGACAGGATGGACTCGCGCTGGCGGTTGCGGACGATCGGAGAACACAGGGTCGGCGCGGACCTGCGGCTGCTCCTGCGCCCGGATCCGGGCGGCGAAGCCGACGCCCACCAGCCGCCGCCCGCGGCGGTGTAGACTTGCAGCGCCGGCCAGT
>DASSNH010000125.1:0-10195 GCA_035701405.1 Rhodanobacteraceae bacterium | reverse complement strand
GGCACGTCCGCGAGGCCGTCGAACAGCTTTATCCGCAAATTGCCGGGGGCGCGGTGGCCGCAAGCCTCCAGCAGCTTGCGGTTGTAACTGCCACGACGCAGGCTGCCGGGCAGGGCAAGTATCCGGTGGCTACAAGGATGTTGCAGACTCATGTGCAAGACCTCCTTCGGTCGGGATCAGGTGAACAACAGCAGCGCGGCCAGGATCAGTAGTGCGCCGAGTACGCGGTCGGTCCATTGGCGCACCACGGGGCGGCCCAGGTACGGTGCCAGCGCGCCGCCCAGTCCTGCCCACAGCAGCAGGCATGCCGCGGGAATGCAGACGAAAAGCGGCGCCAGGTACAACAACGCATGCGCTCCATTGGCGCCGGGCAGTGCAGCCACCACCGTGAGCACCATGACCCAACCTTTCGGGTTGAGGAACTGGAACGCGAACAATCCGGGCAGCCCGGCCGGGAGTGCCGCCGAGCCGGCATCTTCGCCCGCCGCCGCGATCATCCGGGTGCCCAGCCAGACCAGGTAGAGCACTCCGGCAAGCTCGATCATGCCCCGCAACCACGGCCACGCGGCAAATGCGCCGTCCGCACCTGCCGTCACCACCGCCAACAGCACGAGGCCGCCCGTGATGACGCCCGCCGCCGCGGGCAAGGCGGCCCTCCAGCCGTTGCGCGCGGCGGCGCGCATCACCACCAGGTTGTTGGGGCCCGGCGTGATCGCGGCGATCAGCAGGAACAAACCGGTCGAGAACAACGTTGTCATCGGCGAATCCATCAAGTCGCGCGGCCAACCCGATGATCGCCGCCGCGTCTGGATCGTGCGCCGCCGTTTTGGTCTAATATCGAGACCATGAAGGACCTGCCCCTGAACGCGCTGCGCGTGTTCGCGCTGGCCTGCGCGCATGGCGGCGTGCGGGCGGCAGCGCGCGAACTGGGCATCGCGCATTCCTCCGTGAGCCGGCATCTGGCCGAGCTGGAAGCGTGGCTGGGCGTGCCGCTGGCGCGGGAGAAGGGCGGCGGCCGCCGCGGCTGGACGCCGACGCCCCAGGGCGAAGCGCTGGGCAAGGCGGTGCTGGCCGGGCTACGGGACATCGGGGCTGCGACGCTGGCGATCCGCGAGGTGCGATCGGCGTTCGCCGTCACGATCTCCGCCGCGCCCTCGTTCGCCGCGCGCTGGCTGCTGCCGCGGCTCCCGGCGCTGGAGCGCGCGCACCCGCGAATCGAACTGTCGGTGCTGGTGAATCAGCGCACCGAGGATCTGCGCGCCGGCGGCATCGATCTTGCGGTGCGGATGGGCGCCGGCCCTTGGCCGGGTCTGCACTGCGAACCGTTGATGGATGACGCGTTGTACCCGGTGATGAGCCCGGGACTCTGGAAAAAAGCAGGACGCCCCTCGCGCCCGCAGGCGCTGGCCTCGTTGCGCCTCTTGCACGACCGCGACCCGCATGCAGGCTGGGAGCAGTGGCGCGAGCGGTTCGGACCGGCTTCGTTGAACCTGCAGCGGGGTCCGCGCTTCGCCTCGTCGGACTTGCTGTTGCGGGCGGCCGCGCAGGGTCAAGGCGTTGCCTTGGCCCGCCACCGGCTGGCGGTCGACGACGTGGCCGCCGGGCTGTTGGTGCGACCGTTCGGCGAGCGCATGCTGCGCATCGAAAACGCCTACTGGATCGTGCGCACGGATCGCGCGCCGCGCCATGCGGTGGCGACCGTCATCGCATGGTTGGAGCGTCAGCCTGGGGGTGGCGAGGCAGCGACAGGCTGATCCCGCGCGAGGGCTTCAGTCGATGCCGAGCTTCTTCAGCTTGTAGCGCAACGCCCTGAACGTGATGCCGAGGTTCTTGGCCGCGGCGGTCTTGTTGTAGCGCGTTTCCTTGAGCGCCTTCACGATCGCGTCGCGTTCGATGCTGGAGATGTAGTCGTCGAGTCCGACGGCGCCGCCTGAAGCGCCGGAGGCGTCGTCGTCGTCCTCCAGCGTTTCGTCCTCGTCGCCCTCGTTCGTTCCACGCGCGGCAGGTTCGAGCATCAGGTCGGCGGGTTCGATGACACCGTTTTCGCACAACGCTATCGCGCGCTCCAGCACGTTTTCGAGTTCGCGCACGTTGCCGGGGAAGTCGTAGTCCTGGAGCGCCGTGAGTGCGGCCGGTTGCACGGCCGGCACCGGGACGCCTGCCTGCTCGGCGAGCTTCTTGAGGATGTGCGTCGCCAGGACCGGGATGTCGCCCGCGCGCTCCCGCAGCGGCGGCACCCGCAGCTCGATCACGTTGATGCGGTAGTAGAGGTCCTGGCGGAACTGGCCGCTCTGGGTGAGGCGCGCGAGGTCCTTGTGGGTGGCGGACAGGATGCGCACGTCCACCGGGATTTCGCCGCGTCCGCCGATCGGGCGCACCGCCTTTTCCTGGATCACGCGCAGCAATTTCACCTGCATGTGCAGCGGCAGTTCCGCGACCTCGTCGAGGAAAAGCGTGCCGCCGTTGGCCGTCTGGAACAAGCCTTCCTTGTCGGCGTGCGCGCCGGTGAACGAGCCCTTCTGGTGGCCGAAGAATTCGCTCTCCATCAGCTCGGACGGGATCGCGCCGCAGTTGACCGGCACGAAGGGACCGGCGGAGCGCGGACCGAGTTCGTGGATCGAGCGGGCGACCAGTTCCTTGCCGACCCCGGACTCGCCCGAGATGTAGATCGGCGCCTGGCTGCGCGCGACCTTGGCGATCCGCGAGCGAACTTCCTTGAGCGCCTGCGATTCGCCGACCAGCCGCGTTTCCGGCGCTTCCTCGTCGCTGGTTTCCGGAGCCTGGCCGACCCGCAGCGCCGTCTGCACGAGTCGCCTGAGCATGTGGATGTCCACCGGCTTGCTGACGAAGTCGAAGGCGCCGGCCTTCAGCGCATCGACGGCGGCCTCGACGTTGCCGTAGGCGGTGATCATCGCGACCGGGGTGTCGGGATGCTCGCGTGCGATCAGTTCGATGAGCTCCTGCCCGGTGCCGTCCGGCAGGCGCATGTCCGTGAAACAGAGGTCGTAGCGGACCTCGCTCAGCATCTTCTTCGCATCGGTGACATTCGCTGCGGCATCGACGTCGAGGTCCATGCGCCCCAGCGTGATACTCAACAACTCACGAATGTCCCGCTCGTCATCCACGACGAGTACCGTCTGTCTGGTCATGCCTTCCCCGCTTGGTCCGTCCCCTCGGCGCAGGAGGGTAGCGCGGCTCGCCCGAACGCGCCATGCCGCAGGTCAACGATCATGTTTCGCTCCCCATCGGCGTGCGCAGCGGCGCGGTCAGCGTGATGCGGAAGCAACTGCCGCCGCCGGCGACCGGCACGTACTCGAGGTTGGCCTGGTTGGCCTCGCACATCTGCTTGGCGAGGTACAGGCCGAGCCCGGTGCCGTACTGGTGGGTGGTGAAGAACGGCTCGAAGATCTGCGCGGCGACCTTGGGCGGGATGCCGGGGCCGCGGTCGATCACTTCCAGGAGCGGCGGCCCGTTGTCGCTGGCCAGGCGCGCGACCACCATCACCCGCGCGGGCTCGTCCGGCATGCGCCCGTAGCGCAGCGCGTTCTGAACCAGGTTCCACACGACCTGCTGGAGGTGCTGCGTGTCGGCCAGCGCCTCGACCGGGCGCGGATACAGCAGCGGCCGCAGGCTGTCGTGGCCGATCTCGTTGGCTTCCTTGTATTCATCGACGAAGCGCGCCGCCCAGTTGTTGAGGTCCAGCGATTCGGGGCGAGAGCGCTCGCGCCGCGAGAGTTGCAGGATGTTCTCGATGATCTCGTTGACGCGTCCGCAGTGGTTGTTGATGATCTCGACCATGCGCTGGTCGGCATCGCCGATGGCTTCCGATTCCGCCAGCAGTTGCGCCGAGTAGCGGATCGCGGCCAGCGGGTTGCGGATCTCGTGCGCGATCGAGGCGGACAGCCGGCCGAGCGTGGTCAGCGTGAGCTGTTCGGCGCGCTGCGACAGCAGCGAGGTGTCGTCGAGGAAGATCAGCACGTAGGAATCGTCGTGCGCGGAGAGTCGCGTGAAGCGCGGGATGATTTCCGGCGCACCCTCGGCCAGCGCGATGGCGCTGGCGTCGTGTTCGTGGGTGGTCCGCCAGTGGTACAGCCGGCGCGAGAGTTCCGGCGCCACCGTGCCGAGGTCGCGCTGCTCGACCCCCGGATTGCCCATCAGCATCCACGCCGATTCGTTGATCTGGTGGATGCGGTTGCTTTCGTCCACCAGCAGCACGCCGGTCTTCATGCGCCGGATGATGAGGTCATTGACCTGCGCGAGGCTCGCAAGATCGCTGCCGCGCTGCTCGGCCAGCGCTTCGCTGGCGCGCATCTGGCTGCCCAGCGCGTAACCCAGCGCGGCGGTGGCGAAGTAGGCGACCCCGAACAAGCCGGCCTCGAGCAGGGCGGGACCTACGTCGCCGCTGTTCGGCACCAGCAGCGCCTGCGCGATCATCGCCAGGGTCGCCAGCGCCGCGAAAAGCCCGCCCAGGCGGGGCGACAGCAGCAGCGCGGCCGCCCCCACATTGATGACCAGCATCGCGGCGATGCCGGTATGCGCGGCGGGAATCGTCACCGCGGCAAGGAACGCCGCGGCCACGTCGATCGTGAGAAACACGCTGGTCGTGCCGATCAGTTGGCGCCAGCCGCGCAGGTCGCGCGCCACGGCCAACAGCGCCAACAGCAGGTACACCAGCGCCGTCACCCGCGCGAGCAGTGGATTGCGCAGCGGCATCCACATGAAGACGAGGCTGCTGAGCGACAGCACCGTGTAGACCAGCGCCTGGAATACCCGGTAGATGTCGAGCACGCGCAACTCGCGCCGGATGTGCTCGGCGCCGCCGGTCGTGCCCTTGTTCATGATGGCCTGGGTCGTAGTCGCCACCCGGCGATCATGCTTCGCGCCGAAGGTTCGCACAAGGGCCGCAAGCCCGTGCATCCGCGAACTGCCAACCAGGCCCGCGCGTTGCGCCATCCCGGAGCCACCCGTACACTAGCCGGTCCGCCCGTGCCGGAATAGCTCAGCTGGTAGAGCAACGCATTCGTAATGCGTGGGTCGGGGGTTCGATTCCCTCTTCCGGCACCAAAAACCTGTTCCAGGCGACTTCGCGAAATATCGGGTGAACCGCATTCCTGGATGTCGCGCGTCGATCGATGCGCGTTCGATCGGCGTGGGGCCATCTGCAAAAGCAGGGCGGCGCATGCTCACCGAATGAGGATGCGATACGCGGGCCGGCGAATGTGCCCCTCAGGCGATCGAAGGCAAAGCAGATCGATCAGCGGCTCGCCTCGCCGACCGCCGCAAAGGCTCGCGCAAAGAAGTCGACTGTCGTCCGTCGCGATTTGTCCGCCGCCGCCGGATCGCCCGCCATGATCACTTCGCCGCCCTGTCCCAGATGCGAATGGGGGTCGCTTACCGTCTGCGCCGGCTCCAGGCGATCGAATGCGTGGGCGGCTCCAGGGTAGGTCATGACAGTGACATGGCTTCGGGCTTCCCCGGGCAGGCTGTGGACCAGGATGTCGCACGTATCGGGCTTGTCGTAGTCGTCGCATTCGCCAGTCTGGATAAGGACCGGCGCTCCCGTGAGCTCCATGAATTCGTGACCGGGGACCCTGTTGTAGGTCCAGCACACGGGGTAGAAGGGCGCGTGTGCGGCGAAGCGCAGTGGTTGGGCGCCGAGGTACCGCTCGTTGTACGGACGGGTGGCCGTGAGCATCGAAACCACGCCGCCCCAGGAAAATCCCATGATCCCGATGCGCTGCGGATCGATACCTGGGCACGACCCGAGGTACAACAGCGCCCCGAAGGCATCCGGGAGCGTCTCCACGACGGTTTGTGGCCGGCCGCTGGTACCGACGCCGCCGTGCAGGCTGCGTGGCGACCACATGTCCACTTCCAGCGTGGCGATCCCGGCGCCATTCAGCGCCTCGGCGTGGTAAGCGCCGCGGCTGTCCAGCCCGGCCGTACCGTGCACGATTACGACGGCCGGGCAGTCGTCAGTGCCCGAGGGGATGCGCAGTTGGGCGGGTATCGTCAGCGGCGCTCCGCGCGCGGCGCTGGGGAAGGTCACGTAGTTCACGTGCGGTCGTGGATGTGCTTCGTGCTCGGCCATGTCGACTCCCTGGATTCGGCGTCGACTTTAGCGACAAGACGGTCTCGTTGACACCTGTCGCACTCGCAAATAGCGGAGGCTGGATGAGGACGCGGTTCGACCGCCGGCGTGGCGGGCGTGCGCGCGCACGTGCTAACGTTGCGATTCCACGGATGCCGGGACGCGACGATGAACCTTCGCCTTGCCGCCTGCGCGCTCGCGCTGGCCGTTTGCTCGGGAGCCGCGATGGCCGCTCAACACCCCTTCGATGCGCACGACCTGGCGATGATGGACCGGGTGTCGGATCCGCATCTTTCGCCCAGCGGCAACGAGGTGGCGTTCACGGTCCGCAGCACCGATTGGGATGCCAACAAGGGCGTCACCAGCGTCTGGTTGCTCGATCTGCGTCAGAAGGCCGCGCAGCCGCGCCGCGTCACCGACCCGAAGCTCGGTGCCAACAGCCCCGCGTTCTCGCCGGACGGCAGGACCCTGTACTTCCTCGCGACGGAGAAGGATTCGACGCAATTGTGGAAGGCGCCGGTTTCGGGTGGGGCGCCGGAGCAGGTGACGCACCTCCCGCTCGATGTCGACAACTTCAAGCTCTCACCGGATGGCAAGTCGCTGCTGTTCTCGGCGCAGATGTTCGAGGACTGCACGACGCTCGAATGCACGCGCGGGAAGCTCGACGCGCAGAAGAACGTCAAGGCGACCGGGCGGCTGTATCACCGGTTGTTCGTGCGTCATTGGGACACCTGGTCCGACCATCGCCGCGGGCAGTTGTTCGTGGTGCCGCTGGATGGCTCGGCCAAGCCCGTGCTGCTGACCAAGGGCATCGATGGCGACGTGCCGTCGAAGCCGGATGGCAGCAATGCCGAGTACGCGTTCTCGCCCGATGGCAAGACGGTGTATTTCGACGTGCGGATCGCCGGCAAGACCGAGCCGTGGTCGACCAATTTCGACGTGTATTCGGTGCCGGCCGACGGTTCGGCGGCGCCGAAGAACCTGACGGCTTCGAACCAGGCGTGGGACGCCTACCCGCTGCCCTCGCACGACGGCAAGACGCTTTATTACCTCGCGATGAAGACGCCCGGTTTCGAGGCGGATCGCTTCGGCATCATGGCGCTGGATCTCGCGAGCGGCACCGCGCGTGAGATCGATCCCGACTGGGATCGTTCGGCGGGCCCCCTGGTGCTTTCGGCAGACGGCAAGACGCTCTACACCACGGTTGCCGACGAGGGCAACGTCGCGCTGTACGCGATCGACGTCGCCAACGGCAGGCCGACCAGGCTCTTATCCGACGGCAGCGTGCTTGGCTTCGATGTCGCCGGCGACAGGATCGTCGCCGCGCGCCAGGACTTCAGCCACCCGACCGATCTCTACACGCTGGGCAAACAAGGCGGCCATCCCACGCAGGTCACCCATTTCAACGCCGCGCGTCTCGCCGACATCGAGTTCTCCAAGGCGACCTGGTTCACCTTCAAGGGCTGGAACGGCGACACGGTGCACGGCTACGTGATGCCACCGGTGGGTGCGAAACCGGGCCAGAAATATCCGGTCGCGTTCCTGGTCCACGGCGGCCCGCAGGGCGCGTGGCCGGACGAATTCCACTACCGCTGGAATCCGCAGGTGTATGCCGGCGCCGGATTCGGGGTCGTCGCGATCAACTTCCACGGATCGGTTGGTTACGGACAGGCGTTCACCGATGCGATTTCGCAGCACTGGGGCGATCGTCCGCTCGAGGATCTGCAGAAGGGTTGGGCGGCGGCGCTGAAGCAGTTCCCGTACCTCGACGGCAACGATGCCTGCGCGCTGGGCGCGAGCTACGGCGGCTACATGATCTACTGGATGGCGGGCGTCTGGAACCAACCGTGGAAGTGCCTGGTCGACCACGATGGCGTGTTCGACGCGCGCATGATGTATTACGCCACCGAAGAGTTGTGGTTCGAGGAACACGAAAACGGCGGCAAGCAATTCGAACGCCCGGAGAATTACGAAAAGTTCAATCCGCTGAACCACGTCAAGGACTGGCGCGTGCCGATGCTGGTGATCCACGACAGCAAGGATTACCGCATCCCGGTATCGCAGGGGCTTGGCGCCTTCACCGCCCTGCAGCGGCAGGGCATTCCCAGCGAATTCCTGAACTTCCCGGACGAGAACCACCTGGTGCTGAAGCCGCAGAACAGCGTGATGTGGCACAAGACCGTGATCGATTGGCTGAAGCGCTGGACGGGACCGGATGCACCACAAGCCGTGCGGTCCGGCGCAAAAGAGGCGAAGCCTGCGGAATCGCAAAGCGCGCAGTGAACCTCGCCTCCAGTCAGTCGGCGCCGGCTTCTATCGAGTGAATGCCGGCACGCGGCCGGGCATGTGGGTTGGCCGGAGCGCAGCGGAGCCCAACGGTGTCGCGTCGTTGGGCTTCCGCCAAAAAGCGGCGTCAGCCCAACCTACTTTCTAATCCAGTCCTGCGCATCGCTTCACCGATACATGCTGCGGAAAGCGAGCTCGGATCGCGTGCCGGATGCCGGCGGCGTCGAGGCCGGCCTCGGCGAGCAGTTCTTCGCGCGTGGCGTGTTGCAGGAACGCATCGGGCAGTCCGAGCTGCAGCAGCGGGATTTCGATGCCGTGGGCGGCGAGCAATTCGCCGACGGCCGAACCGGCGCCGCCGGCGACCACGTTGTCTTCCAGCGTGACGAATGCCTCATGGCTGCGAGCAAGTGCCAGCACCAGCGATTCGTCGAGCGGTTTGACGAAACGCATGTTGACGACGGTGGCGTCGAGTTCGGCGCCGATGGTGTCGGCCGGTGCGACGGCGCAACCGAACGCCAGGAGTGCGAGGCGGTGGCCACGACGCCGCACCTCGGCTTTGCCGATCGGCAATGCCTCCAGGCCAGGTTCTATGGCGACACCGGGCCCGCGGCCGCGCGGGTAACGGATCGCGGCAGGCCCGTCGACACGAAAGCCGGTCGTCAGCATCTGTCGGCACTCGTTATCGTCGGCTGGTGCCATCACCACCATGTTCGGGATGCAGCGCAAGTACGAGAGGTCGAAGCTGCCGGCGTGCGTGGGGCCGTCGGGTCCGACCACGCCGGCGCGGTCGATCGCGAAGGTGACATCGAGGCCTTGCAACGCGACGTCGTGGATCACTTGGTCGTAGGCGCGCTGGAGGAAGGTCGAGTAGATCGCGACAACAGGTTTGGCGCCTTCGCAGGCAAGGCCTGCGGCAAGCGTGACGGCGTGTTGTTCGGCGATCGCGACATCGAAGTACCGGTCCGGGAATGCGCGCGAGAACCGCACCATGCCGGAGCCTTCGCGCATCGCAGGCGTGATTGCGACGAGGCGCGTATCTTGCGCGGCCATGTCGCACAGCCAGTCGCCGAACACTTCGCTGTAGGTCGGCTTGCCCGCAGTGGCTTGCGCAACCCCTCGCGCAGGATCGAATCGTCCCACGGCGTGGTAGTCGATCTGCGCGAGTTCGGCGGGCGCGTAGCCCTTGCCCTTGGTGGTGATCACGTGCAGCAGCCGCGGGCCGTGCCGCTGCCTGGCCTCGCGGAGCGCACGCAGCAGCATGGGCAGGTCGTGGCCATCCACGGGCCCCGAGTACGCGAAGCCGAGTTCCTCGAACAGCGCCTCGGGGTGCGGACCGGATTCGCCGGGCTTGCCGGCACGTAGTCGCGCGAGGGTGCGGTCGAGTCCGCCGACGTTTTCGCTGATCGACATGCCATTGTCGTTCAGGACCACCAGCAGGTCGGCGCCGGTCCCGCCGGCGTGGTTCAACGCCTCATAGGCCATGCCGCCGGTGAGCGCGCCGTCGCCGATCACGGCGACCACGTTGCGTCGGTCGCCGCGCTGGCGCAAAGCGATCGCCATGCCCAGTGCAGCCGAGATCGAAGTGGATGCGTGGCCGACACCGAAAGTGTCGTATTCGCTTTCGGCGCGCCGCAGGAACGGGGCGAGGCCGCCGCGCGTCTTGATGCTGGTGATCGCATCGCGGCGGCCGGTGAGGATCTTGTGCGGATATCCCTGGTGGCCGACGTCCCACACGAGGCGGTCGTGCGGGGTGTCGTACAGGTAATGCAGCGCGATGGTGAGTTCGACCACGCCGAGCCCGGCGCCGAAGTGCCCGCC
>DASSNH010000124.1:0-3635 GCA_035701405.1 Rhodanobacteraceae bacterium | reverse complement strand
GGATGAGGCACCCATGCGGCTCGAGTGCTTCGACATCAGCCACACCATGGGCGAGGAAACGGTGGCGTCGTGCGTGGTGTTCGGTCCGGAGGGGCCGCTGAAAAACCACTATCGGCGTTTCAACATCCGCGGCATCACCGGCGGCGACGATTACGCCGCCATGCGGCAGGCGCTGGAACGGCGTTTCAAGCATCTCGCGCGTGGGGAAGGCGAGGCGCCCGACGTGCTGCTGATCGACGGCGGTCGCGGCCAGGTCGGCGAGGCGCTGGCGGTGTTGCGCGGGTTGGGCCTCGATGGCATCCGCGTTGTCGGCGTGGCCAAGGGGCCGTCGCGTCGCGCGGGCGAAGAAACCCTGGTTCTCGGCGACAGCGGCCGCGAACTCGAACCCGGTCCCGACTCCCCTGCCTTGCACCTGATCGATGCGGTGCGCGACGAGGCCCATCGTTTTGCGATCACCGGTCACCGCAGGCGCCGCGAAAAGGCCCGCGAACGCGGTGTGCTGGAGGACGTCCCGGGCATCGGCGCCGCGCGCCGCTCGGCCCTGCTGAAGGCATTCGGCGGACATGCCGGGGTGGTGGGCGCCGGCGTCGAGGAGCTTTGCCGGGTGCGCGGCATCAACCGCGAGTTGGCCGAACGCATCCATGCGTACCTGCACGGATAGGTGCGTTTGCTGAAAAGGGTCTCCCGGCGGTCGGCGCGAACGTGTGAGAGACTTGCCGGGTTGCCCTGTCGGACCCAACGACCGGAATCGTCCTGTGCGAGTCAATCTTCCCACCTGGCTGACGCTGTTCCGTGTACTGCTGCTGCCGGTGATGGTGGTGGTGTTCTATTCCCACGACGCGATCCCGGCGATCCCGCTGCGGGCGGCCAACGTGGCGGCCGTGGTCGTGTTCGCGCTGGCGGCGGTCACGGACTGGCTGGACGGCTGGATCGCGAGGCGGTTCCACATGGAATCGGCGTTCGGCGCGTTCCTCGATCCGGTTGCCGACAAGCTGATGATCGCGGTGACCCTGTTCGTGCTGGTGCAGAGCCACCCGACCGCGTTGCTCGCGGTCACCAGCGCCGTGATCGTCGGTCGCGAGATCACGGTTTCCGCGTTGCGCGAATGGATGGCGTTCGTCGGCGAGCGCAAGCGCGTCAAGGTGCAGTGGATCGGCAAGTTCAAGACGGTGATGCAGATCGTCGCGATCCTCATCCTCCTGTGGGAACGCGACAAGGACGCGATCCTGCTGCGGGTCTGGTACGTCGGCGAGGTGCTGCTGGTGGTCGCGGCGATCCTGACGATCTGGTCGGGGCTCGCGTACATGAAGGCCGCATGGCCGGTCCTGAAGGAGGGGCGGATGCCCGGCGAGCGGGATGAACCGCAGGCTTGAACCGGATTGCAGCCCACCGTATCATTGCCGGCTCGCGCGGGAATAGCTCAGTTGGTAGAGCACGACCTTGCCAAGGTCGGGGTCGCGAGTTCGAGTCTCGTTTCCCGCTCCAGGATTTTTCGAACCCCGGCGCGCCGGGGTTTCGTTTTTGAGGGCCGCGCAAGGCGGCCCTGCCGAAGGTCCAGGCGCCGCGAACCCTGGAATCGCGGACGGGCTTTCACCCACCGGCCAGGTGGCAGAGTGGTCATGCAGCGGACTGCAAATCCGCGTACGCCGGTTCGATTCCGACCCTGGCCTCCATGTTTCGGAGATGCGGGACGAGGGCTCCTCCTCGTTTCTGTCGGCGATCAGGCGTGGATCGGGCGCCGGGCTTGATGGCCCACCCCGTACCACGCCTTGCTCCCACCGGCTGCCCCGCGCGCCCCGGGATCCCGATCCAGGGCGGGCGCCTCCCGCTTCAGGCGGCGACGAGCCCGTACGTCAACGCCCGACCGGTGGGCATTTCGGTGGCGCCTTTTCCGGATGCCGACCTCCGGTTACCTTGTAGGCCACGCGCTGGTGTTGCGCGCCGGCGCTTTCGAGGGGACTCAGGGAGGCACGCATGGGGAACGGAACGAGCAAACGCGAAGCGCCTGCCCGGCCGCTCGAATTGTTGGGCATCAGTGACATCGAGGAGCGCGCCTACCGCGCGCTGCTGACGCGCCGGATGGCGACCGCGGTCGAGATCGCGAGACAGATCCGCATCACGCCGCGTGCCGCCCGCCGGCTGCTCGCGGACCTCGAGTCGCTGGGCCTGGCGACGCACACCCCGCGGATCCCCAGGGTCTATGTCGCATCGCCTCCCGAATTCACCGTCACCGCGCTCATCAAGCAGCGGCAGGCGGAACTGGAGCGGGCCCGGACCATAATCCCGGACCTCGAGGAGCAATCCGCGCAGGCCGACAATGGCAACAGCCACGGGCCCGTGCTGGAGCTGGTCAGCAATCGTGCCCAGCTCGGCGTGGTCCTCCAGCAGATGTACAAGTCGTTCCGCACCGAGGCGATGTGCTTCCAGCGCGCACCCACCCTCGCCCCGGGCGCCGTTCCGCCCCGCCGGCTGCGCGCCGGCATGCAGGTCAGGACGATCTCGGACAGCAGCATGTTCGAGCTGCCCGGCATGATGGGTCGCCTGAAGGACGACGTGGGCCGCGGCGAACAGGCGCGCATGATCGAAACGCTGCCGTTCAAGATGATGATCTTCGATCGCCGCGCCGCCGTCCTCACGCTGGATAGCGAAAGCCCGGAAAAATCGCCTACGTTGCTGGTCCACGGAGGGGCCTTGCTGAAGGCGCTGTGCCTGCTGTTCGAATTCATGTGGGAGCGCGCCACCCCGATCGTGTTCGGCCATGGCGATCGGTTGAAGTCGCAGCAGGGGGATGCGCGGTTGCAGGAAGTGGCGGAGTCCCTGGTGCCGTTGCTCGCGGCGGGCCTCAACGACAAGGCCATTGCGGCGGAACTCGGCATCTCGTCGGCGACCCTCAATCGTCGCATCGCCGACTTGATGAAGATGTATGGGACCCGGAGTCGCTTCCAGCTCGGATGGCGGGCGGCGCTGGACGCGTCGGCACCGGCGCCCACCGGCGCATTGCGCCGCAAATAGCCCGAGCGCAAGCCCGTTCTGGCCGACGGTGCGAATGGCTCTCCTGGAGGCTGGCCCAGCCGCGCAATGATGGCTTTCTATCATGATGGTTATCCATCGCGGCGAAGCCTTGCGCTCGATCCGGGCCCGTACCAGACTGGTCGAACGGAGTCGTTTGGGGAGTACAGGGGCGATGGACGCATCTCGCGGGTCGCCGCGATCGATCAGAGCCAATTTGATCCGGAACCGTGCCGGCACAACTGCTGCGCGCGGCGCGTCGCGTTGCCTGTAGCCCACGTCGACATCCCTTCCGTCGCTTCCAGCGACGGCCCATAGCCATACGCTGCACGAGGAAACGCCAGCACCAGGCGCCAAGCTATTTCGCACGCCGTCCAACAACTTACCGCTGAGGCCAGAAGATGAACAAGAAGATCTACAGCCTGGTTTGGAACAAGTCCCTTCGCCAGATCGTGGTGGCGTCCGAACTTGCGTCGGTCAAGAGCGGAGGTGGATCGACCGGCGAAACCAGCGGTGCGCGGCGTGGCTTGCGGGGTGCGGCGTTGTGCGCGGCGCTGGCGTTGTGCCTGGCGCCCTGGTCGGCGGCACTGGCGGGCCAGACCGACTGCAGTGGTGCGACCGCGCCG
>DASSNH010000123.1:0-20424 GCA_035701405.1 Rhodanobacteraceae bacterium | reverse complement strand
CTGGACCGCAGAATTCCTGGCGTCCAGCGCCCCCATTGCCGTGTGGTGGGCGTCCCGCTACACGCGCGGGACCGCGTGGCTCTGGCTGCTGTTCGCGATGGCCATCCTGCCCACCGGCTCGCGGCTGGGCTTGGCGAGTCTGCTTGTCGGCGCCGCCATTTACGCGTGGACGAGCCAGCGCGGCCACGGCGACAGCCGCATCCCGCGAAACCAGGCAGGTTTTTTCCTGACCGCCGTGGTCGCGCTGGGATCGCTCGCCCTTCTGTTGCGCGATGACGGCTACGCGGCGGCACTGCTGCGGTGGAACGATTGGCATTCCGTGCTCTCGCGCGTGCATCTGTGGCAGGCGTCGCTGCACCTGATCGCCGCGCGGCCTGTCCATGGCTACGGCCTCGATCACTTCGCGTTGGTACTTCCCGACGGGCTCCGTGCCGTCGCGGCGCCGCTGGACGCGGTCGCACGCAGCCGGATGCCGGACCTGCTGACCGCGCATGCGCACAACGACTTCCTCGAGACGGCGGTGGAGACCGGCCTCCCTGGCGGGTTGCTGCTACTCGCGTCGTGCGCACTGGGGTTGCACGCCGCACGACGTGCCCTCGATTCGATTCCGCCACTCCCGCTCACGAAGTCACCGGACGAACCGTGCACGCCAAACCGCACCCGCGTCGCCACGGCCGTGCCCGCGCTTGCCGCTTCGCTGGGGGTACTCTTCATGCTCGCCTGGGCGTCGGCGCCGTTGCACACGCCTGCGACGGCGCTGCTGTTCTGGCTCGTGCTCGGCTGCGTTGCGGGGTTGTCGGAGGCGGCGCCAGCCGGTGCATTGTGCCGGGCGCATGCCGGCCGCCGCGCATGGCAACGCGCCGGCGGCGCCGCCGCAGTCTGCGCGATGCTCGCCGTCACGGGATGGTCCAGCCATCGCGCTTTCGCGCTGCTGACCGAAAACCGGGAAGCGGCGACGGCCGCCGCGATGGCACCAATCGCGCCACCCCGCGTGGCGGTACGTCTTTACGAAAAGGCACTGGCGCGCGCGCCGTGGGATCACGAAAGCGGCGTTGCCCTGGCGTCGCTGCTGATCGCCGACCGGCAGCCGGCGGCGGCGTTGCGGGTATTGGATCGTGCCGATGCCTGGTCGCAAAGCCGGGAGAGCTGGCTGGCGCGGGCGCGCGCCCTGCTACTGGAACACGACGCCGAAGGCGCGCTGCGGACGATGCAGCACGCCACTGCCGCCCTGCCCGATTTCCTGCGAGCCCAGGCGCTGCGGGCGCGCCTCGCGGCGCGTCTGGGCAAGACACCGGAAGCGAAGGCCGCCTGGCATCAGGTCCTCTTGTCGCCGCAACGCTCGGCGCGCGCGCAGCAAATCGTCCTCGAGGCAGTGCAAGCATCGAGGAGGCAGGCGCAGGCACCTTGAATCCGCCTCGCGGAACCGACGCCGGAACAACCCTCGTTCCGGCGCGGCAGCCCGCCTGCCCATCACGTCCATGACACAATGCGCGGTGTCTTTGCGCCTCGTTCCCGGATGAAAACGCTTCGACGTTTCTGCTTCGCCCTCGCATTCGTGCTGATCGCCAGCACGCCCGCGCTGGCCGACCCGGCGCTGTGGGTCGCGAAAGGCCCCTCCGCGACCGTCTACCTGTTCGGGACGGTGCACGTGTTGCCCAAGGGTGCGCATTGGCACTACCCGGCGCTGGACGAGGCGCTGGCGGCAAGCGAAAAGCTGTATGTCGAGGAAGACGACGACTCGCCGCTCGACATGCAGATGCTCGTGCTCGAGTACGGCATGGACCTCCAGCATCCGCTATCGGACAAGCTGGATGCCACCGACCAGGCGAGGCTCGCGGCGGCCGCCGAAGCCATCGGCGTCGCAGGCGGCGCGGCCACCTTGAACGCGATGAAGCCCTGGCTGGCGGCGCTGACGATCGCCGTCGCCCCCATCGTCAAGGCCGGGTACGACCCGAAGTCCGGCGCCGACAAGCAACTGGATCATGCCTTCACGGCGGCAGGCAAATCGGTCGGCGCGTTCGAAACCGCCGAGGCGCAGATCAAGCTCCTGGCGAACCTGTCCCCGGCCCTGCAACTCGACCTGCTGCGCAACGCGCTCGACGATTACGCCAAGGGCCCCGCGCAGATCGAGGCGTTGATCCGCGACTGGCAAGCCGGCAACGTGGCCGCCATCGCCACGGTGGTCAACGGCGGCATGCACGAGCACTATCCCGAGCTGTACAAGGCGCTGCTGGTGGACCGCAACCGCGCCTGGGCGGGCCGGCTCGCCGGCCTGCTGGAGCAGCACGGCACCGTGTTCGTCGCCGTCGGCGCCGGCCACCTCGCGGGCCCCGACAGCGTGCAAAAGCAGCTCGCGAAACTCGGCATCGCAACCCAACGCGTGCATTGAGGCTGGCTTCCCGCGACAATTCCCCGATTCGAAAGCCTGCTCCCGGCTCGCACCGGGGCTCGGGGAGTCCATGACCGCATTGCAATCCAACTTCGAACAGATCCCGCTGCGCGAATACGCCGAGCGCGCCTACCTCGACTACTCGATGTACGTGGTGCTCGACCGCGCGCTGCCGTTCATCGGCGACGGCCTGAAGCCGGTGCAGAGGCGCATCGTGTATTCGATGAGCGAACTCGGGCTCGCAGCCACCGCCAAGCCCAAGAAGTCCGCGCGCACCGTCGGCGATGTGATCGGCAAGTTCCACCCGCACGGCGACTCGGCGTGCTACGAGGCGATGGTGCTGATGGCCCAGCCGTTCTCGTACCGTTATCCGCTGATCGATGGCCAGGGCAACTTCGGTTCGCCGGACGACCCGAAATCGTTCGCGGCGATGCGCTACACCGAATCGCGCCTCACCCCCATCGCCGAACTGCTGCTCGGCGAACTGGCGATGGGCACCGTGGACTGGACGCCCAACTTCGATGGCACCCTCAAGGAACCGTCTTGGCTGCCGGCGCGCGTGCCGCACGTGCTGTTGAATGGCGGCACCGGCATCGCGGTCGGCATGGCGACCGACATCCCGCCGCACAACCTGCGCGAGGTCGTGTCGGCCTGCATCCACCTGCTCGACGAGCCGTCGGCGAGCATCGCCGACCTCTGCGGCCACATCCGGGGACCGGATTTCCCCACCGCGGCCGAGATCATCACGCCACGCAACGAGCTGGCGGCGATGTACGCGACCGGCACCGGCTCGGTGCGCTGCCGCGCGGTGTACACCGAGGAGCGCGGCAACGTGGTGCTGACCGCACTGCCCCACCAGGTATCGCCGGCCAAGGTGGTCGAGCAGATCGCCGCCCAGATGCGCGCGAAGAAGCTGCCCATGCTCGAGGACCTGCGCGACGAGTCCGACCACGAAAACCCCGTGCGGCTGGTGCTGATCCCGCGCTCCAACCGCGTCGATACCGACGCGATGATGCAACACCTTTTCGCCACAACCGATCTCGAGAAGAGTTTCCGCGTCAACCTCAACATGATCGGGCTGGATGGGCGTCCGCAGGTCAAGACGCTGAAGCAGATCCTCGACGAATGGCTGCGCTTCCGCACCGATACGGTGACGCGGCGCCTGCAGCACCGGCTCGAGAAGGTCGAGCGCCGCCTGCACCTGCTGGAGGGGCTGCGGATCGCGTTCCTGAACCTCGACGAGGTGATCCGGATCGTCCGCCACGAGGACGAGCCGAAGCCCGCGCTGATCAAGCGCTTCAAGCTTTCCGAAGAACAGGCCGACTACATCCTCGAAACGCGGCTGCGGCAACTCGCGCGGCTCGAGGAAATGAAGCTCAACACCGAACGCGACGAGCTGGAAGAGGAACGCGCGAAGATCGACGTGACCCTGAAGTCGAAGGCGCGCCTCCGGACGTTGATCAAGCAGGAACTCAAGGCCGATGCGGACAAATTCGGCGATGCGCGCCGTTCGCCACTGGTGGAGCGCGCCGCCGCGCAGGCGCTCGACGAAAGCCAGCTCGTCACCGCCGAGCCTGTCACGGTGGTGCTGTCGAAGAAGGGCTGGGCGCGCGCGGCAAAGGGCCACGACGTGGATGCGGCGGCGCTGTCCTACCGTGAGGGCGACGCGTTCCTCGCCAGCATGCGCGGCAAGAGTTCGCAGCAGGCCGCGTTCATCGACTCGACCGGGCGAAGCTATTCCACGCCCGCACATACCCTGCCCTCCGCACGCGGCAACGGCGAGCCGCTGACCGGTCGCTTCACGCCATCGCCCGGCGCGCGCTTCGACGCCCTCGCCATCGGCGACAGCGCCGACCGCCTGATCCTCGCCACCGACAGCGGCTATGGATTCCTGACCCGCTTCGAGGCGCTGCTCGCCAACAAGAAGGCCGGCAAGCAGGTCATCAACATGGATACCGGCGCTTGCGTACTCGCGCCCGCCGGCGTGGCCGATCCCGCCCGCGACCGGATCGTCGCAGCGACGACCGCCGGCCACCTGCTGATGTTCTCGGTGGCGGAGCTTCCCGAGCTCGATCGTGGCCGTGGCAACAAGCTGATCGAAATCCCCAAGGCGAAGCTGCAATCCGGCGAGGAGCGTCTCGCGGGCATCGCGGTGGTCGCCGAGGGATCGGGCGAAGTCACCTTGTACGCCGGCCAGCGCAAGCTCACCCTGAAATGGGCCGACCTCGTCGAGTACGGCGGCAACCGCGCACAGCGCGGTGGCTTGCTGCCGCGCGGACTGCGCCGGGTCGATCGCATCGAATCGGCTTGAGTCACGGCGTCCGGGACCAACGCGATACGAAACGGCCGCAGCACGTCCGGGCGTGGCTATTCGCGGGTGAATCTCGTTCCGCCGATCATGCACGCCGCATAGCCGTACACCTCCTTTTCGACCCATTCGAACGGCAGCGGGCGGGCCACGCCGCCGAATGGCATCACGAACAATTCGAACTGGTCCTGCTGGGTGTCCGGAGGGGCCCAGATGCCGCGCTGTTCGTTCGTCCTTGGTTTGGTATAGGAAGACTGGAAGAACGGACCGCTCGACAGGCCCGTATCGATCCGCTCGAACGTGTACCGGTAGGTGAGGTCTTCATCGAAGCGCCATCGTTCCGTCGTCGTGCTGAGCCATGCGCCGACGTTGCCCTGCTGCTCGCCCCTCACCCAGGTGCGCGTCAACCACGATCCGTTGGCTAGAACCCGGTCCGGCGACTCGCCGGTGTTCTCGTGGAACACCGTAGCGGCATACAACCCGGCGGGTTCGCTCGCGAATCCAAGGGCCTTTTGAAGGGCGTCGGCAAACGCGGCCTGGCGCTCTTCGCGCGGCGACTCCTCGAGCATCAGCCGGAGCACGCCGCAGAGCGCCGACAAGTCACGGAAGTTCTCCATGCCCACCTCCGATCCCGCACCGCCGGAGCGTAGTATGCGCTTGCGCGCGGTGCTTGCCATGGCCGGTCGCGTCGGCTCGTCTGTACGCGCGTCGCGGGAAGCGGCACAATCGTGCGATGCATGGGGAATACAAGATGCCCGGCGGCAAGCTGGTGGTCGCCGACCTCGAGGTGCGCGACGGCAAGCTCTTCCGGGTGCGGATCAGCGGCGACTTTTTCCTGGAGCCGGATACCGCGCTGACCCTGATCGATGTCGCGCTGGAAGGGTTGCCGGCCATCTCCAGCGGTGAAGACCTCGCCGCGGCCGTGCGCGTGACGCTGGGGCCGCATGTCGGGATGTACGGCGTCTCGCCCGAGTCGATCGCGGTCGCGGTGCAGCGCGCGCTCGAGGCCGCATCGTGAGCCGCACCGACTGGAACGACTACGAATGGCGCCTGGTCCATGGCACGCCGCAACCGCCCGCGCTGCACATGGCGATCGACGAGGTGCTGACGGACGAGGTCGCCGCACGCCGCCGGCCGCCGACCCTCCGGGTGTGGGAGTGGTCGTCGTCGTGCGTGGTGATCGGACGGTTCCAATCGCTTCGCAACGAGATCGATCCCGATGGCGCGCGGCGGCACGGAATCGAGGTGGTGCGCCGCATCAGTGGCGGCGGCGCGATGTTCATCGAGCCCGGCAACACCATTACCTATTCGCTGTACGCGCCGGAAGCGCTGGTCGCGGGCATGAGCTTCCAGGAGTCCTACGAGTTCATGGATGGCTGGGTCATCGATGCCTTGCACGGCCTGGGCATCGACGCTTGGTACCAGCCTCTCAACGACATCACCTCGCCGTCCGGCAAGATCGCGGGCGCCGCGCAGACCCGTCGGGGCGGCGCGGTGCTGCACCATGTCACCATGGCCTACGACATCGATGCGGCGAAGATGCTGGAGGTCCTGCGGATCGGGCGCGAAAAGCTGTCCGACAAGGGCACCGCGAGCGCCGCCAAGCGCGTCGATCCCTTGCGCAGCCAGACCGGCCTGCCGCGCGAGGAGATCATCGAGCGGATGATCGACACGTTCCGCGCCGCGCACGGCCTCAGGCGCGACCGGCTGTCGCCGCAGGAACTGGAACGCGCCGAGGCGCTGGCCGAAGCCAAGTTCGCCAGCGCAGCCTGGACCGGTATCGTGCAGTAGGGCGGGCAATGCGCGCCCTACTGCAAAAAGCCACAAACTGATAGCGTCGGACCGGGGAGCGGGGACTGGAAACGGCGGAGAGATGCGCTTTTACCCCCTTCCAAAGGAAGGGGGGCGCCGCGCAGCGGCGGGGGGATGTACGCCGGCGACGAAAAGCCATCCCCCTCGGTCCCCATTCCTGCGGAAGGGGGAGGATAAGCGCCGTATGTCAGCAAAAATAGGCGCGTGCCTGACACATGGCGCGAATCAGAAGGCACAATGCGGCGACTGTCCGGGGAGAGTCCATGCGCTGGGTCCGACGCGTAATCGTTGCAGCGATCATCGTCCTGGTGATCACGTTTGCGTTCGGCTGGCGGCTGCTCGCGGGGAGTCGCCCGGCCGCGGACGGTACGCTCCGCGTGCAGGGCCTCGCGGCGCCGGTGACGATCGATCGCGACGTCGACGGCGTTCCCACGATTACCGCGCGGGACCGCAATGACCTCGCCTGGGCGCTCGGCTTCGCCCACGGGCAGGAGCGGTTTTTCCAGATGGACCTGCAGCGCCGCAGCGCCGCCGGCGAGCTGGCGGCGCTGGTCGGCAAGGCTGCCGTCGCGTCCGACGAAGACCATCGCCAGCACCGTTTCCGGGCACTCGCCAGGCAGCAGCTCGCGCACCTTGCGCCGGAGCAGCGCAAGCTGGTCCACGCCTATACCGCGGGCGTCAACGCCGGACTCGCGCACCTGTCGGTGCGCCCATGGGAGTACCTGCTGCTGCGGGCCAGGCCGCAGCCGTGGACCGACGGCGACACCGTGCTCACGATCGACGCGATGTATTTCGACCTCAACCAGAACGGCGACAACGCGCGCGAGCTGAACATCGCCCGCCTGCGCGCGGAACTGCCCGATGCGCTCGCCGACTTCCTGCTGGCGCCCGCGCCGCGCTGGGAAGCGCCGGTGCAGGGGCAGGCTTCAGCGGCGGTCCCGGTTCCCGCCGCATCCGTGTTCGACCTGCGCACGCACGCAACGAACAAGGTCGCGTTGACCCGGGGAACGCGTGCCGTCGGGCGCGCCGGGGCCGCAAACACCGGCGTCGGCAGCAACGCGTTCGCGGTCGGCGGCGCGCTCGCCGGTGGCGCAGCGCTCCTCGCCAACGACCCGCACCTGCACCTGAGGGTGCCGAACATCTGGTACCGCGCGCGCATGCGCTACCCCGACCCCGCCGATCCCTCGCGGATGATCGACTTGAATGGCGTCACCCTGCCCGGCGCGCCCGCGATGGTGATCGGCAGCAACGGCCACGTCGCCTGGGGCTTCACCAACAGCGGGGGTGATTGGATGGACTGGGTGCGCGTGATCCGAGATCCCGCCGACCCATCGCGCTACAAGACGCCGGATGGCTGGGCGACGATCACCAGACACGACGAGGTCATCCACGTGAAGGGTGCCGCCGACGTGCACTTCACGGTGGAGGACACCATCTGGGGACCGATGATGGCCGAGGCGCCGGACGGCACGCCGCTCGCACTCGCGTGGATCGCGCAAACGCCGCAGGCGGTCAATCTCGACCTGATGAAACTCGAGACCGCGACCTCGGTGGACGAGGCACTGTCGCTCGCGCCCGGCATGGGCATCCCACCGCAGAACCTCGTGGTCACCGACGCGCAGGGCCACATCGGGTGGACCATCGCCGGCAGCGCAATCCCGCGTCGCACCGGGTTCGATCCCTCGCTGCCCGCGGACTGGTCGAAACCCGGCACCGGCTGGAGCGGGTTCGCGTCGCACGCGCAATATCCGCGCGTCGAGGACCCGGCCGACCATCGCATCTGGACCGCCAACCAGCGGATCGTTTCGGATGATGCGCTGGAACTGCTCGGCGACGGCGGCTACGACCCGGGCGCGCGCGCGCAGCAGATCCGCGACGACCTCGCTGCCCATGACCAGTTCATTCCGCGCGACATGCTGGCGATCCAGCTCGACGACCGGGCGCTGTTCCTCGCGCGCTGGCAGAAGCTGCTACTCGACGTCCTTTCCGGCGCGGATGACCCGGGCACACGCGCGCTCGCACCCTTCGTGCGCAATTGGCAGGCGCGCGCCACGGCCGACAGCGTGGGCTACCGCATCGTGCGCATGTTCCACGACCAGGTGCGCGAAAACGTGTTGGCGCCGTTCGCCGCTCGAGCCTCGCTGAAGTTCAAGGATTTCGAGTGGCCGACCTCGGCGGTGGGCGAATACGCGGCGTGGACGCTGGTGACGCAGCGGCCATCCTGGCTGCTCGATCCGCAATACCAGGACTGGCATGCTCTGCTCGAGGCTTCGGCCCGACAGGTCGCGGACGCCTTGGCCGAGGAGCCCGGCAGGCTCGCGGACAAGACCTGGGGCCGGCGCAACGCGGCACGGATCGACAACCCGTTGTCGGTCGTCCTGCCCGGCTGGCTGGCGCGATTCGCCGACATGCCGCACGACCCGCTGCCCGGCGACAACGACATGCCGCGCGTGCTGCATCCTTCCTTCGGCGCATCCATGCGGCTGGACGTGCAGCCCGGCAACGAAGCACACGGTATCCTCGAAATGCCTGCCGGCCAGTCCGACAACCCGCTCTCGCCGTGGTTCGGCAAGGGCCACGAGGCCTGGGTGCACGGCAAGCCCACTCCGCTGCTGCCGGGGCCTGCAGCCTGGCACCTGACGCTCGAGCCGGGCCGCTGAGGCGCGTCGGCGAGGATCCTGAACGCGGGCCGCGCCCGCGGGTTGCAGCCTCGGCCGCGGTGCCGCGAACATCCCTCCATGCTTCCGATCCGATCCTCCCTCCGACATTGCGCCGCGCTGGCTCGCCGATCGTGGCTGGTCGCGGCCATCGTGCTACTGCCCGCCGCCTGCGCGCGCGGTTCGCATGGCATCGAGAGCCACGACGTCACGTTCGACAACGTCCACTTCCGGGTGGTGACGATCGACCTCGCCCGGGCGAAGCTCGGCCTGCACTGGCGCGACCCCGCCACCGGCAAACCCTTCGCCAGCATCCACGCCCTGCAACTGTGGGGCGCCCGCAACGGCCAGCGGCTGCTGTTCGCCGCCAATGCCGGCATCTACGACTCGCACGGCGAACCCCTCGGGCTCCACGTCGAAAACGGCAGGACCGTGACGCCGCTCAACCGGGCCCACGGCGATCCCGCCGCGGGCAACTTCTCGCTGCTCCCGAACGGCGTGTTCGCGATCGACGCCGCCGGCCATGCGTCGGTGCAAACCACCCAGGCCTTCGCCAAATCCGGCACCGAACCCCGCATCGCCACCCAGTCCGGGCCGATGTTGGTGATCGGCGGGAACATCAATCCGGAATTCGTGGCGGATTCGGACAGCATGAAGTGGCGCAGCGGCGTGTGCGCGCCGCAACCCGACCAGGCCGTGTTCGTGGTCAGCGCCGGCCCGGTGAATTTCCACACCTTCGCATCGCTGTTCCGGAACAAGCTCGGCTGCCGCGACGCGTTGTACCTGGACGGGACGCTCTCGCAGATCTACGCCGACGGCAACTACTACGGCGCCCCCGCCTTCATGGTGAAGCCCTACGCCGGGATCTTCGCGGTATTCGTCGCGGCCGACGACGGCCGTTGACCCCACGGTAAGCCGGCTCGAGCTTTACACATATACCCATGGTGCCGCCGGACGGGCCCGGTATGTTGATGCCGCGATCCGGGCGGCAACCCGGTCGCCGAGTGCCGCGGGGGCGGCCAACCACAGGGGAAAACACATGAGACTGAAGTCATCGGCCGTGGCGCCCACGCTGGCGCTCAAGGACGTGCACGGGCAACCGGTCGCGCTCGGCGGCGCGAGCGGCCGCCGTACGCTGGTCTGCTTTTTCCGCGACGCGGCCTGCCCGTTCTGCAACTTTCGCATCTACGAGCTCACCCGCCACCACGCCAGCCTCGCGGCGCTCGGCCTCGAGGTGATCGCGGTGTTCGCATCGACGCCCGAGGAAGTGCGCCGGTTCGTGGCACGCAAGCCGAGGCCGTTCGTGGTGGTCGCCGATCCGACCTCCCGCGCGCACGACGCGTACGGCATCGAGCATTCGTTCTGGCGCAAATGGAAAGGCGTCTTCAGCCGCATTCCCACGCTGCTGAAGGGCCTGCGCATCGTCGGCGCGGCCGGCCTCGCCACCAGCAACCTGATGCCCGCGGATTTCCTGATCGACGAGCACGGCAGGATCGCCGAGGCCTACTACGGCCGCGATGCCGGCGACCGCATTCCGTTCGAACGGATCGAATTGTTCCTGGCGCGGGGCCTGCTGAAGCGTGTCGCGGTCGCGGCCTGAGTGCCCGGCTCATCCGCGCAGCAGGCGTTCGGCGATCGCGAAGTGGATGCCCGGCAGGCGCTCCAGTTCATCCAGCGCGGCGCACTCGTCGATCTTGTGGATGCTGGCGTTGACCAGTCCCACCTCGATCACTTCCGCACCGAGCGGGGCGATGAAGCGACCATCGGAGGTGCCGCCGCCTGTGCTCTGCTCGGGTTCGACGCCGCGCAGTTCCCGGCACAGGTCGATCACCGTTTCGCGCAGGCGCCCGCCCGCGGGCGACAGGAACGGCTCGCCGGAAAGATTCCAGTCGAGCTCGTACTCCAGTTCGTGCTTCCGCAGGATCGCCTCGGTGCGTGACCGCAGGCCCTCGGCGCTGCTTGCGGTGCCGAACCGGAAATTGAAGTGCGCGACCAGCGAGCCCGGAACCACGTTGTATGCGCCGGTGCCGGCACCGATATTGGAAACCTGGAACGAGGTCGGCGGAAAATCACCGTTGCCCTCGTCCCAGCGCACGGCGGCGAGTTCCGCCAGCGCGGGCGCGAACAGATGGACGGGATTGCGGGCGAGCTGCGGGTAGGCGACGTGGCCTTGCACGCCGCGTACGGTGAGGACGCCGGAGAGCGAACCGCGCCGGCCGACCCGGATCAGGTCGCCCAGTTCCGCCTTCGCGGTCGGCTCGCCCACCACGCACCAGTCGATGCGCTGGCCGGTTTCGCGAAAACGCCGCGCGACGCGGCGCACGCCATCGAGGTTGTCCGGGCCCTCCTCGTCGCTGGTCAGGAGCAGCGCGACGGTTCCCGGATGACCCGGATGGGCGGCCACGAACCGTTCCATCGCCACCGCCATCGCGGCAACGCCGGACTTCATGTCGGCCGCACCGCGCCCGTACAACTTGCCGTCGCGGACGGTCGGCTCGAATGGCGGCGAGTGCCAGTCGGCCTCGGGACCACTCGGCACCACATCGACATGTCCGAGGAACAGCAGCACGGGCTCGCCCTCTCCGTGCGTCGCCCACAGGTTGACGACCTCGCCGTAATGCAGGTGCTCGCAGCGGAAGCCCACGCGTTCCAGCCGCGCCGCGAGCAGCGCCATGCACCCCGCATCATCCGGCGTCACCGAACGGCGGCGGATCAGTTCGCAGGTGAGGTCGAAGACTTCGGACATGGCACATCGGCGCGGCAACGACGACGCGCAGCATAACAACGCGGGCTCAACCCGTGATCGCGAGTCCCAGCGCGTGGCCGACGCCGAAGGTAATCGCGGCCGCGGCCGCGGTGATCGCGAACTGGCGCGCGATCGAGAAGGCCAGGCTGCGGCCGGTGAACAGCGAGGTGCCCACCGCGATCAGGCACAGGCCCACGAACGTCGTGCCCATGCTGGCGAACATCGCGACCGTGCCGCCCACGAAGAAGTACGGCGCCACAGGGAAAATCGCCCCGAACGCGAAGAAGCAGAACGACGAAATCGCGGCCGCCCACGCCGAGCCGCCCAGCTCCGACGGATCCACACCAAGGTCCTCGCGCACCACCGTGTCCAGCGCGGTCCGCGGCGTTTCGGACAAGTGCTCGGCCAGGTGCTCGGCCTTGGCGCGGCCCATGCCCTTGTCGCGGTAGATGCCGGCGATGTGGCGCACGCCTTCCTCGGGCGCCACCGCCAGCCGTTCGGCGCGCTCGGTGATCTGCGCCTGGTAGAACTCGCGAGAACTGTTGACCGACAGCCATTCGCCCAGCGCCATCGAACACGAACCGGCAACGAGACCGGCGAGGCCCGCCAGCAGCACCGCGTGGTTTCCGGTCGCGGCGCCGGCCATGCCCATCACCAGGCTGACATTCGACACCAGCCCGTCGTTGGCACCGAGTACCGAAGCGCGCAAGGTATTGCCGCCGCCCGCCCGATGGCGGTGCCCGCGCGCGCTGCGCGCGTCCGCGGGCACGAAATGGTCGCGGTGGCCGGTGCGGTCGACCGGCGTTTCCAGGTGGTCGGCGTGCTCCAGCCGCACCACCGTCGGCATCACGAAGCCGGTACCGAACCATTTCGCCAGCGCGCCCAGCACCCGCACCCGCGCGCGTGGCCGCGGGGGCGGAACCGCCGCACCGACGTCGCGCAGGCGCGCCTCCCAGAACGCCGCGTTGCGGCGCTCGCCTTCGGCGATGCGCAGGTAGGCGCGCGCCAGCCGCGTGTCCGACGCTGCGGCCGCGAGGCGGGCGTACAGTGCCTCGTTGTCGCGCTCGACACGCAGGTTCTTCAGGTATCGGCGCGCGCGGGGATCAGGCATGCGCGCATCACCTGCCGAACGTCTTCTTGAAGCCGTTGTCGCTGAAGCCGACGCTGACCGCGCCGTCTTCGCGAACGACGACCGGCCGGCGAACCAGCGCCGGATACTCCTTGAGCAGCAGCGTCCATTCCGGGTCGCTCCCGGGGTTCTTGCGTTGCGGCAGCAGGTTGCGCCAGGTCGTCGAGGACTTGTTGACCAGCTTTTCCCAGCCGCCGAGGCGGTTCGCCCAGTCCTTGAGCGTGGTCGCGGGCACGGGATCCGAGCGATAGTCGACGAACCTGTAATCGACGCCGAAGCGATCCAGCCAGTTGCGCGCCTTGCGGCATGTGTCGCAGTTGGGCAATCCGTAGAGCGTCGCACCGGTCATGCAAGGCACCTCGGGGTGAAGTCCGTCCGCGATGACTCGATTGGGCGCCAATCGGGTAGCCGACGTCGGCGCCCATTCTGCCATCGCTGCCCTGAAACATCTGCCGAGCGCGGCCGTCTCGTCTTTCATCGGCTATCCACGGCATCATCGACCGGACGCTTTCCCAGAGCTCCGGCCGACGAATCGCGCCAAACCTCCGGACGCCTGCCCGCTCGAGAACGCTGCCGCGCAAGGTTTCGACTACACTTTTCCACGTCGGTCTTCGGCAGGGCAGTGACGGTCATGAAACCGCTGTGCTTGGCTGTTGCGACCATTTGCGCGGCGCTGGCACTGTCCGGGTGCGGCGGATCTTCGGGCAGTTCCACCCAACCGCCCGCACAGCCGCCTCCGCCTCCTTCGCCGCCGCCACCCCCGCCGCCGCCGCCGCCGCCTCCACCGCCGCCGCCGAACGTCGACCCGCTGTACCGCGCCTCGGGCGCCAGCCCGTTCGGGCCGAACTGCGACGGCGAACCGGTCACCGGCACCCTCTACGTCGATGCCGAGGTCGAACCTTCGCTGGCGATCGATCCGCGCAACCCGATGGCGATGGCCGCGGTCTGGCAACAGGATCGCTGGTCGAACGGCGGCGCGCGCGGGATCGTCGCCGCCGTGTCGCCCGATGGTGGCCACACCTGGGCGCAACACCCGATTCCCCTGACCCGATGCGCCGGGGGCACGCCCGCCAACGGCGGCGATTACCCGCGCGCCAGCAACCCTTGGATCACCGTGGCCCCGGACGGCACGCTGAACCAGCTCGCGCTGGGCTTCGACGGCGGCGCATTGACACCGGGTTCGGTGAGCGCAGTGCTGACCAGTTCATCCGTCGACGGCGGATTCAGTTGGGGCCCGACGAAGACCCTGATCCGGGACAGCGGCGGCCAGTTCTTCAACGACAAGGGTGCGATCACCGCCGATCCGGTCACGCCACAGTACGTGTATGCCGTCTGGGATCGCCTCACGGCCACCACCGGACCCACCGTCTTCACCCGCAGCAGCGATGGCGGGCAGACCTGGGCGACGGTGCGTGCGATCTTCGATCCCGGGCCGAACAACCAGACGATCAGCAATGCCATCGTCGTCCTGCCCGACGGTCGCCTGGTGGACTTCCTGCTCGAGATCGATGGCACGAACGCGGGGCAGTTCCACTCCTATCTCGAGGTGATCCGCTCCGACGACCAGGGCGCGACGTGGTCGGCGCCGGTGCGCATCGCCGAGAACCTGTCGGTTGGCACGCGCGACCCGGACACGGGCACGCCGGTGCGCGACAGCTCGCTGGTGCCGGAAATCGCCGCCGGGCCGGGCGGCGAACTGTACGTCGTGTGGCAGGATTCACGCTTCACGGGGGGTGCGCGGGATGCCATTGCGCTCTCCGTTTCGACCGACGGCGGGTCGAGCTGGTCTGCTCCGCTGCGCATCAACGCCGATCTCTCGACGCCCGCATTTTCGCCGCAGGTGCATGTGCGCGCGGACGGCATGGTCGCGGTCAGCTACTACGACTTCCGGGACGACACCGGCGATCCGGTGACCTTGTACACGGGCTACTGGCTCACGCGTTCGCTCGACCTTTCGACCTGGGAGGAAAATCGCATCGCGGGCCCGTTCGACCTCGCCCTCGCCCCGTACACGACGTCACCGGGCGCCGGCGGTTACTTCCTCGGCGACTACCAGGCGTTGGCCAGCGTCGGAACGACGTTCATGCCGATGTTCGTGCAGACGGCCACCACGACCGACCCGACCGACGTCTATTTCGCGCCGCAGGTGTCCGCGATGGCGGCGATACAGGGGGCCACGCACGTCACCGCGCAGTCCGCGTCGGCCTACAGCGTGAACGACGCCTTGCGGGCGCGCGCCAGCGACAACATCGTGCGCGCGATGCGGGCGCGTATTCCGAACTGGCGCGAGCACCCGTAGCCATCGGCAAAGGCCAACCGCTGCGCCGCACATCCCCCCTGTTACGCGCGCAGCAATTCGTTGATCGAAGTCTTCGCGCGGGTCTTTTCGTCCACGCGCTTGACGATGATTGCGGCATACAGCCCGTGCGAACCATCCGGCGCCGGGAGCGTCCCCGCCACCACCACGCTGCCCGCCGGCACGCGACCGTAGGAAATCGTCTTCGTCGCGCGATCGTAGATGCGCGTCGATTGTCCCAGGAACACGCCCATCCCGAGCACGCTGCCGTGCTCGACGACCACCCCTTCGACCACCTCCGAGCGCGCGCCGATGAAGCAGTCGTCCTCGATGATCGTCGGGGAAGCCTGCAACGGCTCGAGCACGCCGCCGATCCCGACGCCGCCGGAAAGATGCACCCGGGCACCGATCTGTGCGCACGATCCGACCGTCGCCCACGTGTCCACCATCGCGCCCGGCCCGACGTGGGCACCGATGTTGAGGTAGCTCGGCATCAGCACCGCATCGCGGCCGACGAACGCCCCGCGTCGGACCAGCGCACCCGGCACGATGCGTGCGCCCGCCATGCGGAACGCCGCTGCGCCGGCACCCGCGAAGCGCAACGGCACCTTGTCGAACGCCGCCATCGGGCCGCCGTCCAGCACGTGCGGGTCGTGCGCCCGGAAATACAGGAGGATGGCACGCTTGATCCAGGCGTGGACGGTCCAGCCACCTTGCCCGTCGGGTTCCGCGACCCGCAGCTCGCCGCCCTCGAGCGCATCGAGGACCTTGTCCAGGGTCGGGCGCAGTTCGCCGGCGTCCGCTTCGCGCAGGTTTGCGCGTTGCTCCCATGCAGCGTCGATCGCGTGTTGCAGGTCAGGCATGGTCGATTCCCTGGTCGGCGACCATGCTGCCGGGCGCGAGGCGCCGCTGCAACGCCGCGCGCAGGGTCGCCTGCAGCTTCGCGTCGAGCGGCGCATTGCGGCGGTCGCTGAGCTCGAAGAAGTCCTCGACCTGGTCGCCGAAGGTCGCGATGCGCGCGTCGTGCACGCGCACGCCGGCATCCAGGAAAGCTTGCGCGATCGCGACCAGCAGTCCCGGCCGGTCGCTGCACACCAGAGCCAGCCGCGACAGCGGGCGGCCTTCGTCGCCCGCGAAATCCATGCGTGGTGGACGCTGGAAGTGACGCAGGCGACGGGTGAGGCTGCGCCTCGCGGGTTGGGTGCGCAGGGTCGCCGCGCCCAGCGCGCGCTGCAGCGCGTCGCGCAATGCACCTGCGCGTTCGGCCGGCGCGGGCAATTGCGTGCCGGCTTCCAGCACCGTGAACGTATCGAGCGCGCGGCCGTCGCGGGAGGTCATCACACGCGCGGCGACAACGTCGAGTCGCAGCCGATCGAGGGTTGCGGCCACCGCGGCGAACACGCCGTCGCGATCCGGCGTGCACACGAACACCTCGGTGCCCCCGCGCACGTCCGGATTGCGCACGGCCACCACCGTCCGCGCCATGGGATCGTCCAGCAACGCCGCCCCCTGCCACGCCAGCACCTCCGCGCGCTGGCGCAGCAGGGCGGTATCCGGGAACTGCCCCAACGCGCGATCCGCCGCGGTCGGCTCGAACCCGCGTTCGACCAGCAGTCCCAGGGCGCGCTCGCGCGCCTCGCGAATCCTGATTTCGGCGCGCGCGGGGCGTTCGAGGTCGCGCCGCAACACGTATCGCGCGGCGACGTACAGGTCCGCGAGCAGGCGGTCCTTCCAGGAATTCCAGAGCCTGGGACTGGTCCCGGCGATGTCGGCGATGGTCAGGAGATACAGGAGGTCCAACCGCGCCCAGTCGCCCACCTGCACCGCGAAACGGTGCACCACCTCCGGGTCGGCGATGTCCTGGCGTTGCGCGGTGACGCTCATCAGCAGGTGCCAGCGCACCAGCCATGCAACCTCGTCGATGTCGACCTCGTCCAGCCCGAGGTTGCGGCAGAACGCACGCGCCTCGGTTTCGCCGAGGCTGGAATGATCGCCGCCGCGTCCCTTCGCGATGTCGTGGAAGATCCCGGCCAGCAGCAGCAGCTCCGGCTTCGCAATACGCGCGAACGCCTCGCAGGCGAGCGGCAGGGCAGCGCGTGCTTCCGGCTGCGCGTAGCGCGCGATGTTGCGCAGCACCCGCAGGGTATGTTCGTCGACCGTGTACACGTGGAACAGGTCGTACTGCATCCGCCCCACCACGCGCGCGAACGGCGGCAGGATCGCCGCGAGGATGCCATGCCGGTTCAGCGCATCGATCACCCCCACCGCATCCGCGCCGCGGCGCAGCAACGCGAGGAACGCGGACAGTACCGGCGGGCTTCGCGACAGCGACGTACCGTGCGCGACCAGCGCATGTTCCACCGCGCGCATGGTGGCCGCGGTCGTGCCACTGCAGCCCTCCACCTCGAAGCGCTTGGCGAACACCTCGATCAACCCCTCCGGCGCGCGCAGCAGCCAGTCCGGGTCGCGCAGTTCGATGCGGCTCCCGCGCAGCACGAAGTGCTCGTCGAGATCGCGCGGCGGCGGCAATGGATTGAGGTATTCCTGGAGGCGCTCGAGCAACTGCACCAGCAGCCGCTCGGTGGCGCCGGCCGCGCGGAAATAGTCCTGCATGAAGCGTTCGATCGCTTCGTTGCCGACGGTGTTGGCGTCCTCGTAGCCGAGGCGCGCCGCCACCGCGCGCTGCCAGTCGAACAGCAACCGCTCCTCGGCGCGACCGGCCTCCAGGTGCAGCCCGTAGCGGTCGCGGCGCAGCACCGTGCGTGCGTTGCGCAAGGCGTCGCGTTCGCTCGCCTCGAGGAGGTTCGCGCGCACCAGCCCGTCGAGGTCATCGACCCCGACCAGCCGCTTGCCAAGCCAGCGGATCAGGTCGAGATTGCGCAAGCCGCCGGGGCCGTCCTTGAGGTCGGGCTCCAGGTTGTGCGTGGTGTCGTCGAAACGCGCGTGGCGCTGGGCGCGTTCCTCCAGCTTGGCCGCGAGGTATGCGTCCGGAGTCCACAGCGACGGATCGGCGGTGATCGCCCGCAGCTCCCGTTCGAGCCGCTCGGCGCCCGCCAGCCGGCGCGCATCGAGCAGGCTGGTGAACACGCCGACGTCCGCGGCCGCGATGTCGCGGCATTGCCCCGGCGTGCGCACGGCCTGCCCCGGCTTGAGCCCGATGTCCCACTGGCACGTGAAAAACGCCTCGAGGGCCCGGGCGGAAGCCGCCTCCGGATCCGCGTCGTGCAACACCAGGAGGTCGACGTCCGAATACGGGAACAGCAATCCGTGCCCGAAGCCGCCGACCGCGAACAGCGCCATCGCGTCGGTTTCGCCAACGTAGGCCGACCACACGTGCGCGCAAACCATGTCCACGGCGCGTGCGCGCGTGCGTGCGAGCAACGACGCATCGGCGCCCTCGCGGAAGGCGATCGTCAGCGCGCGAGCATGGTCGTCCAGCAACTGGCGCAGCGCCGCGCGCGCGTCGCGCGAAACCCCCGCCAGCGGCAGCGCGGGCGGGAGGCGCGGCAGCGGTGGAACCGCACGAGTGCTGGACGGGTTTCCCTGCGACGGCGTCTGGAGAGCAGTCACCGATGTCCCATCCGAAGCCGCTGTTGCGAAAAGTCGGAGCTTGCCCCCGAGGTGGTTCTGATCGGGGGCCGCGGAAGGCCGTTCTGGTGCTGCCGGGTTGCCTGCGGCCCGACAAACGCGGACTTTGCGACGAGGCGGCGATCAGGGATGATCGCAAAAAAATATCGAAAAGTCAGGCCATGGGTGGCCGTTCCGGAGTTCAGCACGCCAGAGCGGTCAGTGCATCGTACCGTCCTGATGCCGGGCGATCAGGGAAGGCCGCAAAAATTACGCGTCGGGCCAAGGGGTCAGGATCTCGTAGCCGTCGTCGGTGACGGCGACCGTGTGCTCCCACTGCGCGGACAGGGAATGATCCTTCGTGACCACGGTCCAGCCGTCCGGCAGCGCACGGGTGTGGCGCTTGCCGGCATTGACCATGGGCTCGACGGTGAAGGTCATGCCCTTCTCCAGCCGCAGCCCCTCGCCGGCGCGGCCGTAGTGCAACACCTGCGGATCGTCGTGGTAGATCCGCCCGATGCCGTGTCCGCAATATTCGCGCACCACCGAGTAGCCGGCAGACTCCGCATGCTGCTGGATCGCGTGGCCGATGTCGCCGAGGGTCGCGCCCGGGCGCACCTGCCCGATGCCCTTCATCATCGCCTCGTAGGTGGTGTCGACCAGCCGCTTGGCGAGCACCGAAGGGGTTCCCACGAAATACATTCGGGAGGTGTCGCCGTGCCAGCCGTCCTTGATGACGGTGACGTCGCAATTGACGATGTCGCCGTCCTTCAGGACCTTGCCGGGACTCGGGATACCGTGGCAGATCACGTGGTTGACCGACGTGCACAAGGTCTTGGGGAAGCCGCGGTAGCCGACGTTCGCCGGGATCGCGTTCTGCACGTCCACGATGTGGCGATAGGCGACCTGGTCGAGTTCCTCGGTCGTGACGCCCGGCTTGACGTGCTCCTTGAGGACGGCGAGCACCTCGGCCGCGAGGCGGCCGGCGACGCGCATCCCCTCGATTTCTTCAGGGGTTTTGGGAATGACAGGCATAGCGCGCCATTATCCTCCATTCGCACCGGTCCTGCAGCCGCGCGGCGTCCCGCTTGCCTCGGGCGGCCGCTGCCGGTACACTTTACCGGCTCTGCGAACGCAGACCGCCCACGCCGGGCGCCACCGGCGAATACACACGCAGGCCTGCACCCATAGTGATGCACCGGCACCGGGGTCCCTCATTGAGGGTCGTTGTCGCGGGGCCTGCGGAAGCCCAACCCCGGAACCTGTCGCGCCAATCCCGTCCACGACGGCCGCGCACGCCGCGCAAGCGGAGCGGGTTCCCCATCGGAGTCATCATCATGCCCCAAGTCACCATGCGCCAGATGCTGGAAGCCGGCGTGCATTTCGGCCACCAGACGCGCTACTGGAACCCCAAGATGGCGCCCTTCATCTTCGGCGCCCGCGGCAAGATCCACATCATCAACCTCGAAGCGACGGTGCCGAAGTTCACCGACGCGATGAATTACCTGTCGGGCCTCGCG
>DASSNH010000122.1:0-3571 GCA_035701405.1 Rhodanobacteraceae bacterium | reverse complement strand
TGGCCATGGCCGCGCTACCGGGTGGCGGAACTGGTGGACCGGATCGCGGCCGGCCAGCCTTCGGCGATCGCGATGGACATCGTGTTCCCCGAAGCCGATCGCACCTCGCTGGCGGACATCCGCAAGACCTTCAAGCGCGACTTCGGGGTCGATGTGTCATTCAACGGCGTGCCGCCAGGCTTGCTGGACAACGATGGCTATCTGGGCCAGGAGATGGCGCGCGCCGGTGTCGTGGGGGCGCAGTATTTCTACTTCGACCACGTCACCCGCACGCCCCCGGCGCGCCCCGGGGTCGGCTTCGACGGCCGGGTGGACCTGCTGTCCCTCGACCGGGCGCCGGGCGTCCTCGACAGTGTGGATGCCATCGCCTCCGAGACCCGTATCAGCGGCTTCGTCAACAGCCGCCTGGACAGCGACGGCGTATTGCGACGGTTGCCCTTGCTGATCGAGCACGACGGCGTCATCCACGCGAGTCTCGCCCTCGCGGCAACCATGCATGCACTCGGCGTGGACGTGGCGCGGGTGGAATCGGATCCCGGCGGATTGTCGCTCAAGGTCGGATCCCACCACGTTCCGATCGACCGGACCGGTTACGCGCTGCTGCGCTTCAACGGCGCCTCGCGGCTCTACGGCAGCCTTTCTGCCGTGGATGTGCTTGCCGGCCGCTTCAAGCCGGCGGATCTGCGGGGCAAGATCGTATTCATCGGTTCCTCGGCCGTAGGCCTCCACGACGTGCACCGGACCGCCGTGGACGCCGGTTTCTCCGGCCTGAAAATCCAGTCCGTGATGGCGCAGAACATCCTGGACGGCAATGCCGTGCGTGTTCCCGCCTGGGGCGGCAAGGTTGCGCTGCTGGTCGGCCTGCTCATCGCACTGGCGTTTTCCGCGATGTTCATCGCCGGGCGTGGACTGCTGGCGTTGGCAACGGTCGGTGTCGTGTCGGGCGCTGCCCTCGTCGCGACCGTGGCCGGTGTCTTCGTGCGCAGCAGCGTGTTCGTTCCGCTGGCGGCGCCGTTGCTGATCGCGGGTTCGTTGCTGGTGCTCGCGTTCGTGGCGCGCTTCGTCGCCAGCCAGCGCCGGGCGCAGCGCTGGCGGAAACAACTGGAGAATGCGCGCCAGGTGACGATCGAATCGATGGCCGCGGTCGCCGAGACGCGCGACCCGGACACCGGGGCGCACATCAAGCGCACCCAGCACTACGTTCGCGCCATTGCACGGCAACTGCAGCGGACCGGCCGCTACGCGGAACTGTTGAGCAGGGAATACATCGACCTGCTGTTCCTGTCGGCGCCACTCCACGACATCGGCAAGGTCGGGGTGCCGGACCACATCCTCCTCAAGCCCGGTCCGCTCACCGAGGACGAACTGAAGGTCATGCGCCGCCATGCCGAGTTCGGCCGGCAGATCATCCACAGTACGGCCGAACACATCGAAGGCGACAACTTCCTCGTGGTCGCTGGCGAGATCGCCGCCACCCACCACGAACGATGGGATGGAACCGGCTATCCCGAAGGGTTGCGTGAGCAGGACATTCCGCTCTCGGGCCGCATCATGGCGGTCGCGGACGTCTACGACGCGCTGATCAGCAAGCGCTGCTACAAGGACCCTTTCCCCCACCATGCCGCGAGGTCGATCATGCACAGCCTGCGCGGGAGCACCTTCGATCCGGGGGTGCTGGATGCCTTCCTCGAGATCGAATCCGAAATCGTGCAAATCGCCGCGCGCTTCCGCGATGCCGATGTAGAAAAGGGCAGGGCAAAGCTGGCGGCGATGGCAAATCCCGTCCGCGGCGGGGTCGGTTTCACCTGTTAGCGCTGGCCACGGCGCTTCGCGGGTGCGGCGGCCCTGCGGGGGTGCTATAAACGCCGGCGGGGTACGACACCAGTTCGAACGATCTCCAAACCACGGGAGCGACGGGCATGGCGGGGGAGAGCGTCGAGGATCGGTTGGCCGCGGTGGAGAGACGTCTCGCGCAGCTCGAGGAGCGCCTCGCTGCGCGGTTCGTGCCGAAGGTTCCGCCGGAGCCGCCGCAAGCGCAAGGCGGGCAGCCGCAACCGGGCGAGATATGGTTGCGGGACGTGCCTCCGCACGCGCAACCCGCGGTGGCAGCGCCTGCGACCCCCGCGGCACCCGAGCCCGCCCACGTGGCGCCCGCACAGGCCGCGCGGGTACCGGCGCCGCCACGCGGTTCGCCGGTCACCAGCATCCTGGGTTGGGGTGGGGCACTGGCTTTCCTGCTGGCGGCCGCATACGTCATTCGTTTGGGCATCGACAGTGGCTGGCTGACGCCGGTCGTGCAGGTCTCGTCGGTCGTGGCGGGCGGGATAGCGCTGATCGGCGCCGGTTTCGGATTGCGGGGATCGTGGCGGCGCTATGCGGGCTACCTGCCGGCCTGCGGCGTGGTGATGCTGTTCCTCGCGATCTACGGCGCGCACCTCCATTACGAGTTGATCGGCGTGAAGGCGGCCGGTTTGTTCGTCGTCGCGGTGTGCGCGCTGTCGCTGTGGCTGTGCCGGGCGTTCGACAGCGACCTGTATGCGCTGTTCGCGGTGGCCGGTTCCTACTCCGCACCATTCCTGCTCGCGAGTTCGACCGGCTCCATTACCGATCTCGTGGTGTATTACTCGGCCTGGGGCGTGGTATTCAGCGTGTACGCGATCTGGCATGGACGCCGCTTGATCTATCTGCTCGCCGCCTACCTCGCGCTGGTCGGTTTCGACGGGGCCTGGCACGTGCACGCCTCCGGCCAATGGGTGGCGGCGCTGGTGTTCCAGGCGGCGCAGTTCGTGATCTTCGGCGTCGCGACGGCCTGGTTTTCGGTGCGGCGCCGCGAACCGATGGACACGGCCACGGCGGCACTGCACCTGCCGGCGCTGCTGTTGTTCTATGCGTTGCAGTATTACGTGCTGGACCGGCACCTGCCGGCGCTCGCGCCCTGGATTTCGTTCGCCAGCCTCGCGGCCGTCGGGCTGCTCTACTGGGGCGCGCGAGGATACCTGCGGCGGCCGTTGCCCGGCGGTGAATTCCTGCTGTGGTGCTACCTGTCCCTGGTGCTGTTCCACGCAGGCTATCTTGAAGCGCTCCCGAAGCAGATGGCGCCGTGGGTCGTGTTCGCGGCCGCACCGGTCGCCTGGTGGGTGAACCGTGCACGCGCCAACGCATCGCCAGGACGCTATGTGTTCCTGGCGGCGGTGGCGCTGGTGTTTGCCGTGAATTACCTGCGGGTCCTCGCCGGCTTCATGCTCGACCCGGTGCCTGGACACGTGATCCTGCCTGTCGCTTACGCGGCGCTGCTGTATGGCGGCTACTACTTCGTTGCAGGGCAGCAGGGCATGCGCGAGGTCAAGTTGCTGCTGGTCTACGCCGGCCACATCATGTTGATGTCGGCGGCGGTGCGAATGCTCGATGTCCGGATCTTCCAGTCCACCGCGTGGGGCCTGCTCGCGCTCGCCGGCCTCGGCGTGTCGATGTGGAAGAACGACCGGATGCTCGCCCAGTCGTCGCTGCTGGTGTTCGGGGCGACGGCCGGCAAGGTGCTGCTCTACGACCTGAGCGGTTCGCCGCCGCTGGC
>DASSNH010000121.1:0-15269 GCA_035701405.1 Rhodanobacteraceae bacterium | reverse complement strand
GCCGCCCTCGAGCAGGACGGCTTCGTCCTCTACTACCAGCCGATCGTCAGCCTGCAGGGCGACGAAGGCGAATTCTTCGAGGTGCTGGTGCGCATGCAGGGCCCGACCGAGGAAGTCCTCCCCGCGCACTTCCTGCCGATCGCGGAACGCAACGACCGCATGTCGAAGATCGATCGCTGGGTCATCGGCAAGGCGATCGACGCGCTGGCGAAAACCCTCGGGAAACCACATCCCTCCACGCTGTTCGTCAAGCTCTCCACGCTCACCCTGCACGACGAAACGCTGGCCGACTGGGTGGACGAGAAGCTCGCCTCGGCAGGTGTCAAGGCTTCGCAGCTCGTGTTCGAGGTTCCGGAAGCCAAGGTGATGACCTGCCTCAAGCAGGCGCACGATTTCGTCGAGCGCTGGCGCAAGAGCGGCGGCGCCTTCGAACTGGAGCAATTCGGCTCCGGCCTCAATTCGTTCCAGTCGCTGAAGCACATCGACGCCGACTACCTGAAGCTCGATCGCGCGCTGACCTCGGACCTCGCCCACCGTTCCGAAAACGAACTGAAGGTGCGCGAGTTGTGCTCGCAGGCCCACGCCGCCGGCAAGCGCACCGTCGTCGAATGGATCGAGGAAGCTTCCAGCATGCCGGCCCTGTTCTCGGCGGGCGTGGATTTCGCGCAAGGCAACTTCCTCGCGTCCCCCGTGCCGGAAATGCGGTACGTAACCTGAGGCTTGGGACTCGGGACTCGGGCTCGGAACTAGGTACAGCGCGGCGACTTGCAACACTGTCACCCCTTCGGAACGAAGGGCGGAGCGAAGCGAACGCGCGCGAAGCGCGGGCGCGTAGCGGCCGCGCGGAGCGCGGGCGCCTAGCGCCGGGGGATGTCCGGCGACGACAACACAAGTTTCCCTGGCCCCCCTTTCACGGCACACTGTACCCATGGCCACCGTTCCGCGCCCGGTTTTCGCCACCCCGAAACTGGCATTCGTCGCGTCCACGTCGGACAACGCGCGCGCAGCCCTCGACGAACTGCAGGGCCGCTACGGCACGGTGGCGCCCGAGGACGCCGACGTCATCGTGGCGCTGGGCGGCGACGGCTTCATGCTGCGCACGCTGCACGCCGAACTGGACCGCGGCCTGCCGGTGTACGGCATGAAGTTCGGCCGCGTCGGTTTCCTGATGAACCGCTATCTCCCCGACGAACTTCCCGCGCGGATCGCGGCCGCACGCCCCGCGGTGCTGCATCCCCTGAAGATGCACGTCACGCAGCGCGACGGCAACGAAGTCGAGGCGCTGGCGTTCAACGAAATCTCGCTGCTGCGCCAGACCAACCAGGCCGCCCACATCGAAGTGGCACTGAACGGCCACGTGAAACTTGCGAATCTGATCTGCGACGGCCTGCTGGTCGCGACGCCCGCCGGTTCCACCGCGTACAACCTGTCCGCGCACGGTCCGATCCTGCCGCTGGATGCCAACGTGCTGGCGCTGACCCCGATCAGCCCCTTCCGCCCGCGCCGCTGGCGCGGCGCCCTGCTCCCGTTCGCGACCGAGGTCGGCTTGCGCACGCTCGAGCCAGACCACCGCCCGGTCAGCGCCACCGCCGACTTCCACGAAGTCCGCGGCGCCGTGAAGATCCGCGTGCACCAGGCGCGCAAACGCTCCATCACCCTGCTCTTCGACCCCGAGCGCAGCCTCGAGCAACGCATCCTCGACGAACAGTTCGAGCTGTGAGCCACCAGCGTGCCATTCGCAGGTTGAGCTGACCCGCGCTTCCTGGGGGAAAGCCAACGCCAATACTTTGACCTGGGCTGCGTGTTGCTCGGCCCAACCTCCCCTAGGTCGCCTCGCAGGCGGCGGCCCAGGTGTCGCGGCAGACCCGCTCGATCGTGGCGAGGTTGATCGGCTTGACCAGGTGATCCGCAAAGCCGGCCGCCAGTGAACGCTTGCGGTCCTCGGCCTGGCCCCAGCCTGTCAGGGCCACCAGCCTGGGCGCCCGGCCGCGCCACGCGTGCGCGCGCAACCGCTCGGCCAAGACCAGGCCGTTGAGCTCGGGCATGCCAATGTCCATGATCATCAGCTCGGGTTCGAACTCGTCGCAGGCGTCCATCACCGCCAGCGGGGAGTACACGGCGCGAGCCTGGTGGCCCATGATCCGCAACGACATCGCCAGCATGTCGGCGGAATCGCGGTTGTCGTCCACCACCATGATCCGCAGGCTGCCCACTGCCGCCTCTTCCGCCGCTGGCGCGGATCCCCCCGCCGAAGCCGGGCCGGCAACCGCGACCGGCAACGTCACCGTGAAGGTGCTGCCGCTGCCGAGGCCTTCGCTGCTGGCGTGGATCTCGCCGCCGTGCAACTCGATCAGCCGTTGCGACAACGTCAGCCCGATGCCGAGGCCGCTGTGCGGGCGTTCCAGCGAGGTGTCCGCCTGCGCGAACAGGTCGAAGATGAAACGCACCTGCTGCTCGGTCAGCCCGATGCCGGTGTCGTGGATCTCGATGGCGACGGTTCCTTCGCCGAGCTTCGCGCGCACGGTGATGGCGCCGCCGGGATCGGAAAACTTGCAGGCGTTGTTGAGCAGGTTCCCGAACACCTGGGTCAGTCGGTGGGGGTCGGCGTTGAGGTGCACCGGCTGCGAGGGCAGGTCCAGCTCCAGGCGCTGCTGGCCTTCGTCGATCAGCGGCTGCGCGGTTTCGACCGCGGCGGTCAGGATGTCGGCGAGCAGCGCACGTTCGAGCCGCAATTGCAGCCGGCCACGGGTGATGCGCGAAACGTCCAGCAGGTCGTCGACCATGTGCACGAGCAAGCCGGTCTGGCGCTCGAAGATCTGGTAGAGCGTGCCGTCGTCCGCGCGGCCGACGTCGTGCCCGAGCCGGTAGACGTTGAGCGCGCTCTGGATCGGCGCGAGCGGGTTGCGCAATTCGTGCGCCAGCGTCGCCAGGAACTCGTCCTTGCGGCGGTCCGCCTCGCGCAAGCGCTCCTCGATGCGGCGGCGCTCGTCCACTTCCTGCTTGAGCTCGCGATTGCTCGTGGCCAGCTTCACGTTGCTGTCGGTGAGCGCCTCGTTGAGCTTGTGCACCTCGCGCTCGCGCTCGATGCGCAGCGCCTCGTTGCTGCGCGCGAGGCGCGCATTGGTGTCCGCCAGTTCGCCGTTGACCCGTTGCAGCTCACGCCGCTTGCGGAACAGTTCGGCCAGCACCGCGACCTTGCCCCGCAGGATTTCGGGGATGATCGGCACCATGACGTAGTCGACCGCGCCGAGCTTGTAGCCCTGCAGCCTGTCCATGTCGCTGACGTTGATCGCCGACGCGAAGATGATCGGCGTCTTCTCGAAGCGCGGATGCTGGTGGATCAGGCTGGCGGTTTCGAAACCATCCATGCCGGGCATGTTCACGTCCAGCACGATCACCGCGAACTCGGTGTCCATCACGGTCCGCAACGCCTCCCTGCCCGAGGCGGCCTCGATCAGCCGCTCGCCGAGCGGCTCCAGGATCGTGCGGTAGCTCAGCAGGCGCGCGGGATTGTCGTCGACCAGCAGGACGTTGGCGGGCTCGCCGTGGGCAAACGCGTCGTTCATCAGCGGTGCAACCATTGGCGCAGCAGGGACAGCAACTGGTCGGTGTGCACCGGCTTGGCGATGTAGTCCGACGCACCGGCCTCGATGCATTTCTCGCGGTCGCCCTTCATCGCCTTCGCGGTCAGCGCGATGATCGGCAGCGAACGCAGCTCGGGCCGGGCGCGTATCGCGCGGATGGTTTCGTAACCATCCATGCCCGGCATCATGATGTCCATCAGTACCATGGCGATGTCTTCCTGGGCTTCCACCAACGCAACGGCATCCCGGCCGTTCTCCGCGGTCAGCACCTGCATGTCGCGGCGCTCAAGGATACTGCTGATGGCGAAGATGTTGCGAACGTCGTCGTCGACCACCAGCACCTTCTTGTTGACGAGCGAGCTGTCCGACTCGTAGAGGGTCTCGAGCATCTCGCGCTTGGCCGGCGGCAGCTTCGACACGACGCGGTGCAGGAACAGCGCGGTTTCGTCGAGCAGCCGCTCGGGCGAATGCACGCCCTTGACGATGATGCTGCGCGCGACCTTCAGCAGGCGCTGCTCTTCCTCCGGCGAGAGGTCCTTGCCCGTGAAGACCACGATCGGCACCTCCCGGGTACCGGCGTCGGCCTTGAGCCGATCGAGCAGTTCGAAGCCGCTCATGTCCGGCAACCGCAGATCCAGGACCACGCAGTCGAACACACCGGAGTGGATCTTCTCGAGCGCGTCCTTGCCGGTTCCGGCGGACGTGATTTCGACGTCCTCGTGGTCGATCAGCGTGACGATGCTGTCGCGCGCGGTGTTGTCGTCCTCGACCACCAGCAACTTCTTGACCGGACGCAGCGCGAACTGCGTGATGCGGTCGAGCGACGCTTCGATCGCATCGGTGGTGGCCGGCTTGGTGAGATACGAAAATGCGCCGCGCTCCATGCCATGGTGGCGCTCGGCTTCGACCGTGACGATCTGCACCGGGATGTGGCGGGTCTCCGGCGTCTGTTTCAGCCGCGCCAACACCGTCCAGCCGAGCATGTCGGGCAGGAAGATGTCGAGGCAGACCGCGGTGGGCTGGTATTGCCGCGCGAGGTGCAGCCCGTCGGCGCCCGATGTCGCGACGAGCGCGCGCAGTCCGGTGCCCCGCGCAAGGTCCCGCAGCACGGCGGCATAGCGGGGGTCGTCCTCGATGATGAGCAAGGTCGGCTCGCCCGGCGCGACGACCGCGCGATCGTCTTCGACCTGCTCGGGCGAATGCAGCGGATGGACGGCCAGGGCCGCGGCAGGCTTGGCCTCGTCCGCGTAGCCGACCGGCGGACCCATGTAATTGAGCGGGATGTACAAAGTGAAGGTGCTGCCGGCGCCGGGTTGGCTGTGCAGCCGGATTTCGCCGCCGAGCAGGGCCGACAGCTCGCGGCTGATCGCGAGGCCGAGTCCCGTGCCGCCGTACTTGCGCGCGGTGCCTGCATCGGCCTGCTGGAAGGCTTCGAAGATGATCTTCTGCTTGTCGGGCGAGATGCCGATGCCGGTGTCCTCGACCGCGATCGCCACCACTACCGGCGCCTTGTCTAGGATCGGATGGCCGCCCGTCCAGCCCTCGTCGGCCACCCGCGCGCGCAGGCGCACGCTGCCCTTCTCGGTGAACTTGAAGGCGTTCGAGAGCAGGTTGTTGATGACCTGAAGCAGGCGCTTGGGATCGGTGTTGATCGCGCGCCCCAAGGCATCGTCGAACTCCACCGAGAAAGCGAGCTTGCGGCGCTCGGCTTCGTGGGTGAAGCTGCGCTCGATCATGCCGCGCAGGTCGGCGAACGCGATCTCCTCGCTTTCGACGGTGACCGTACCGGACTCGATCTTGGACAGGTCCAGGATGTCGCTGATGAGGTTCAGCAGGTCGGTGCCGGCGGCGTGGATGGTCCGCGCGAATTCCACCTGGCGATCGCTCAGGTTCTCGTCCGGGTTGTCGGCCAATTGCTGCCCGAGGATCAGGATGCTGTTGAGCGGCGTGCGCAGCTCGTGCGACATGTTGGCGAGGAACTCGGACTTGTAGCGCGAGGTCGTCGCGAGCTCGGCCGCCTTTTCCTCGACGGCGCGGCGGGCGTGCTCGATTTCCTGGTTCTTGCGCTCGACCTCGACGTTCTGCTCGGCCAGCAGCTTGGCCTTCAACGCGAGTTCCTCGTTGGTCTGCTGCAGTTCCGTCTGCTGCGCCTGCAGGTCGCCCGCCAGTTGCTGCGACTGGGTCAGCAAGCGCTCCGTGCGCATGGTCGCGGAGATGGTGTTGAGCACGATCCCGACGCTGCCCGTGAGCTGCTCGAGGAAGGCGCGGTGGGTCTCGGTGAAGTCGGCCAGCGAGGCCAGTTCGATCACCGCCTTGACCTCGGTTTCGAACAGCACCGGCAGCACGATGACGCTGCGCGGACGGGTCCTGATCAATCCCGATCGGATCTGCACCGCCTCGTTCGGCAGGTCCTTCAGCACGATCGTCTGGCGCTGCGCCGCACACTGCCCGATCAGGCCTTCGCCGATCGCGAGGCGGTGTTCCGTACTCGCCAGGTTGGCGTCGGCGTAGCCTGCCAGCCGCCGCAGGCACGGCGCGCCCGATTCGCTGTCGACCACGTAGATCAGGCCCTGCTGCGCGTTCACCAGGGGCGCCAGTTCGGTCAGCAGCATGTGGCCCAGCGTGATCAGGTCGCGCTGGCCCTGCATCATGTCGCTGAACTTCGCGAGATTGGTCTTCAGCCAGTCCTGCTCGCGATTGCGCTCGGTGGTGGCGCGCAGGTTGCCGATCATCGCGTTGATGTTGTTCTTGAGGTCGGCGACTTCGCCGCGCACGTCGACCTGGATCGAACGGGTCAGGTCGCCCTGCGTCACGGCGGTCGCGACCTCGGCGATCGCGCGCACCTGGGTGGTGAGGTTTGCCGCCAGCCGGTTCACGTTGGCGGTCAGGTCCTTCCAGATGCCGGCGGTGCCCGGCACCTTGGCCTGGCCGCCGAGGCGCCCTTCGACGCCGACCTCGCGCGCCACCGTGGTCACCTGGTCGGCGAAGATGGCGAGCGTGTCGGTCATGCTGTTGATGGTGTCGGCCAGCGAGGCGATCTCGCCCTTGGCCTCCACGGTCAGCTTCTTGCTGAGGTCGCCGGTGGCGACCGCCGTCACCACCCGCGCGATGCCTCGCACCTGGGTGGTGAGGTTCGACGCCATCGAGTTGACGTTGTCGGTCAGGTCCTTCCAGGTGCCCGCGACGCCCGGCACGATCGCCTGCCCGCCCAGCTTGCCCTCGGTGCCGACTTCGCGCGCCATGCGCGTCACCTCGGCGGCGAAGCTGTTCAACTGGTCCACCATCGTGTTGATGGTGTTCTTGAGCTCCAGGATCTCGCCCTTGGCATCGACCGCGATCTTGCGCGACAGGTCGCCGCGCGCGACGGCCGTCGCGACCTCGGCGATGTTGCGCACCTGGGTCGTCAAGTTCGATGCCATCGAGTTGACGTTGTCGGTCAGGTCCTTCCACGTACCCGCGACGCCCGGCACGATCGCCTGCCCGCCCAGCTTGCCCTCGGTGCCGACTTCGCGCGCCATGCGCGTCACTTCGGCGGCGAAGCTGTTCAACTGGTCCACCATCGTGTTGATGGTGTCCTTCAACTCCAGGATCTCGCCCTTGACGTCGACCGCGATCTTGCGCGACAGGTCGCCGCGCGCGACCGCGGTGGTGACCTCGGCGATGTTGCGGACCTGGGTCGTGAGGTTGGTCGCCATCGAATTGACGTTGTCGGTCAGTTCCTCCCACACGCCGCTGACACCGACCACATTTGCCTGGCCACCCAGCTTGCCCTCGGTGCCGACCTCGCGCGCCACGCGCGTCACCTCGGCGGCGAAGCCGTTCAACTGGTCGACCATGGTGTTGATGGCTTCCTTGAGCTGCAGGATTTCACCACGCACGTCTACCGTGATCTTGCGCGACAGATCGCCGTTCGCCACCGCGATGGTGACCTCGGCGATGTTGCGCACTTGCGAAGTCAGGTTGGTGGCCATCGCATTGACCGAGTCGGTCAGGTCCTTCCAGGTCCCCGCAACGCCGGGCACGTCGGCTTGGCCGCCGAGTTCGCCCTCGGTGCCGACCTCGCGCGCAACGCGCGTCACCTCGGCGGCGAAGCTGTTCAACTGGTCGACCATGGTGTTGATGGTGTTCTTCAGCTCCAGGATTTCGCCGCGCACGTCCACCGTGATCTTGCGCGACAGGTCGCCGCGCGCCACCGCCGTCGTGACCTCGGCGATGTTGCGGACCTGCGCGGTCAGGTTCGACGCCATCGAGTTCACGTGATCGGTGAGGTCCTTCCACGTGCCCGCGACGCCGGGCACGTCGGCCTGCCCACCCAGGTTGCCTTCGGTGCCGACCTCGCGCGCCACGCGCGTGACCTCGGCCGCGAACGAGCGCAACTGCTCGACCATCGTGTTCAGCGTTTCCTTGAGGTCGAGCAGCTCGCCGCGCACGTCCACCGTGATCTTGCGCGACAGGTCGCCGCGCGCAATCGCGGTCGCCACCTCCGCGATGTTGCGTACCTGGTTGGTCAGGTTGGTTGCCATCGAGTTGACGTTGTCGGTCAGCTCCTTCCACACGCCGCTGACGCCCTTGACCTCGGCCTGGCCGCCCAGCTTGCCCTCGGTGCCGACCTCGCGCGCCACGCGCGTCACCTCGGCCGAGAAGCCGTTCAACTGGTCCACCATCGTGTTGATGGTGTTCTTGAGCTCCAGGATTTCGCCGCGCACGTGCACCGTGATCTTGCGCGACAGATCGCCGCGCGCCACGGCGGTCGTGACCTCGGCGATATTGCGCACCTGGGACGTAAGGTTGGTGGCCATGGCGTTGACCGAATCGGTCAGGTCTTTCCAGGTTCCGGCCACGCCCGGCACCACCGCCTGGCCGCCGAGCTTGCCGTCGGTGCCGACCTCGCGGGCCACGCGGGTCACCTCGGCCGCGAACGAGCGCAACTGGTCCACCATCGTGTTGATGGCTTCCTTCAATTGCAGGATCTCGCCGCGCACGTCGACCGTGATCTTGCGTGACAGGTCGCCGTTGGCCACCGCGATCGTGACCTCGGAGATGTTGCGCACCTGCGCGGTCAGGTTCGAGGCCATCTGGTTGACCGATTCGGTCAGCTCGCGCCACACGCCGCTGACGCCGCGCACCTTGGCCTGGCCGCCGAGCTTGCCGTCGGTACCGACCTCGCGCGCCACGCGCGTGACTTCGGAACTGAACACGCTGAGCTGCTCGATCATGGTGTTCACGATCGTCGCCGTGCGCAGGAACGCGCCCTCCAGCGGCCGGCCCTCGAATTCCAGCGCCATGGTGCGGGTGAGATCGCCCTTGGCCACCGCCGCGATTGCGCGCGTGACCTCGGTGGTCGGCCACAACAGGTCGTCGATCAGGTCGTTGACCGAGCGCTCCATGTCCTCCCAGGCGCCGCTGCGGCCGGCCAGCGACATGCGCTGGCGGGTCTTGCCCTGCTTGCCGACGCCGTGGCCGATGCGCTCCAGTTCGCGCGCCATGCGCTGGTTGGCTTCGATGATGTCGTTGAAGCAGGCGGCGAGCCTGCCTTCCATGCCGTCCCAGTCGCCGCTGACCCGCACGCTGAAATCACCGCGCTGCACCGCCTGCATGGCCGTCAGCAACGCATGCATGGGCGCTTCGGCGTCGCCCGACGGCGCTGCCGATTCCGGAAGGGTCCGGTTCTTGATCCTGGCATTCATGGTGATCTCCGGAGGGAGATGGCCGCGCAAGCAGTTCGGGCCGGCACGAGCGCAGTCGCGCCATGGGGACGAGGCATCGAACGGAACGCTCGCCCGGTTTTTCCCGCAATCGCGCCCGCTGCGGAGCAGTGCACGGAAATCCCTATCATGCTCTGATTCTCCTGGTTTCAGGACCGGTGGCGCTGGGTCGGGTCAGTGCCTGCCAAGCAATCCGATGCGCTCGACGACCGGCCAGCGCCGAGAGCATAGCGGATAACGGCGTGGCAAATGGGGTGCCCGGCACGGTTTGCGCGCAAACCGGCCCCGGGCCTGCCCTCGCAGGGGCCCGACCCTGCCGCCTCTGCTTCAGTCGTTCGGCAAGCGGCCGCGCCGCGCCGACAGCCACAGCGCTCCGAGCGTGCCCACGGCACCCGAGAGCAGGTACAGGCCCACGTAGTCCGTGCCGAGGAACTGCGCCAGCGCCAATACCACCAGCGGCGCGAAGCCTGCACCGATCAGCCAGCCAAGGTCGGACGTGATCATCGCACCGGTGTAACGGAACTCGCTCGGGAATCCGGAATTGACCGCGCCTGCGGCCTGTGCGTGAGAGAAGCCGAGCAGCGCGAAACCGACGAGGATGAACAGGTAGCCGTTCACCATGCCACCCGACAGCAGCAGCGCGGTCCAGCCGCTGTAGATCGCGATCAACACGCCGCACACGGCCAACGTGGTGCGACGGCCGAAGCGATCGGCGATGCGGCCCGACAGCAACATGCACGGAATGGCCACCAGCGCGCCGATGATCTGCAGCAGCAGGAACCCGGTCGTCGACATCTGCGTGAACAGCAGCGCCCACGACAAGCCGAAGATCGTCACCAGGTAGAACAACGCGTAACTCGCGAGCGGCGCGAACGCGCCCAGCGCGATGTTGACGCCTTGCGAGCGGAACGTCTCGCGGATCGGCGAGGGTTCCAGATCGCGATGCTGCATCTGCTCGGCGTAACGCGGCGCGACCACCATGCGCAGGCGCGCGAACAACGCCACCACGTTGACCGCGAAGGCCACGAAGAACGGGTAACGCCAGCCCCAGGCGTAAAAGTCTTCCGGCGTCAGGCTGGACCAGATGTAGGCGAACAGGCCGGCGGCCAGGATGAAGCCGATGGGCTCGCCGAGCTGGGCGAGCATGGCATACCAGCCACGGCGCTCGCGCGGGGCCATCAGCGCGGTCAGCGAGGCCAGGCCATTCCAGCTTCCGCCCAGCCCGAAGCCCTGCCCGAAGCGCAACAGGACCAGCGCCAGGATCGACCACCAGCCGAGCGTCACGTAGCCCGGCATGAACGCGATGCCGGCGGTCGCCATGCCGAGCATGAAAAGCGCGATCGTCAGCTTGGTCGCGGCACCGAAGTGGCGCTGCAGCACGAGGAAGAACATCGAGCCCAGCGGCCGCGCGACGAACCCCAGCGCGAAAACCGCGAAGGCGTAGAACATCCCGTCCAACTGGCTGGCGAACGGGAAAAATGCCTCGGGGAACGCCAGCACGCAACCCAACCCGAACACGAACACATCGAACGACTGGGAAATGCGTCCGACGATCACGCCGACCGCCAGGTCGCCCGGCGTGACGTGTTCGTCGTGTGAATCCGATTGTGGACGGCCGGGCGCCGGGTGGGTCAGGGTTTCGCTGGCGGACATGACGTTTGCCTGGCTTGAGTGCAGCGGATGTTGGATGTGTGACGCGGCGTGCGCCGGACGCGGCGAACGGCATTCAAGCGTCCCTTCGACACACCGCATTGATGCCGATCAAAACGGCGTGATGGCTTGTTCGCATCGCCGCCAAGGCTGCAAAGATGGAGTGAAGGGGTATCATAGGCGCTTTCTGCATACGACCCAAGTGCGTCCATGGCAATGAAGCGCCTTCGCAGCGTGTTGCTGCTTCCCCTCTTGCTGCTCGGCGGCTGCAACCTGGTGCTGCTGGATCCATCGGGTGACGTCGCGCGCCAGCAGAGCGACATCATGATCATCACCACGATCATCATCGCGCTGATCATCGTGCCGGTGATGATTGCGATCGGCGTCGTCGCGTGGCGCTACCGCGCTTCCAACAAGGACGCCAAGTACGATCCGCACTGGGATCATTCGCCGCAGCTCGAACTGTGGGTGTGGGCGGGGCCGCTGCTGATCATCATCGCGGTGGGTGCGGTGAGCTGGATCGGCACCCACCAGACCGATCCGTATCGCGCGATCGACCGCATCGGCTCGGGCAAACCGGTGCCGGCGGATGTCAAGCCGCTGGAAGTGGACGTGGTGTCGCTGCGCTGGAAATGGTTGTTCCTGTATCCGCAGTACGGCATCGCGACCGTGAATGAATTGGCCGCGCCGGTCGATCGTCCGATCAAGTTCAAACTGACCGGCGACACCATGATGGATTCGTTCTTCATCCCGGCGCTGGTGGGTCAGGTCTACACGATGCCCGGCATGCAGACGATCCTGCACGGCGTCATCAACAAGCCCGGCGAGTACAAGGGCTTTTCCGCCAACTACAGCGGCACGGGCTTCACCGACATGCGCTTCACGTTCCATGGCCTGGGCACGCAGGATTTCGACGCTTGGGTAGGCAAGGTGCGCGCGGCGGGCGGCGATCTCGACTTCCCGGCCTACGAGAAGCTGCGCGAACCCAGCCGCGCCGCGCCGGTGCAGTACTACGCGAAATACGCACCGACCCTGTACGACCGCATCCTGAACATGTGCGTGCGTCCCGGCGAAATCTGCAGGAGCGAGATGATGGCCGCCGATGCGCACGGCGGCAAAGCCATGCAGGACATGCACGCGCACGACGCCATGCCCGCGGCCGATGCGCCGAAGCCGGCTGCGCCTGCCGCGGACGCGCACTGACTGCCTTCACGGGATTCGATCATGCTTGAAGCCATGCCCAACCGCGCCGCCATCTGGAACTTCCTGTTCGGACGGCTGACCCTCGATTCGCTGCCCTTCCTCGCCAACAACGCCGAGGGTCGCATCCTGCTGGTGACGCTCGCGGTGGTGGTGATCATCGGCGTGGTGATCCTGGGCGCCATCACCAAATACCGCAAATGGGGTTACCTGTGGCGCGAATGGTTCACCACCGTGGACCACAAGAAGCTCGGCATCATGTACATGATCCTCGGTACCGTGATGCTGCTGCGCGGTTTTTCCGACGCGATCATGATGCGCGCGCAGCAGGCCTACGCCTTCGGCCCGGAAATGGGTTACCTGCCGCCACAGCACTACGACCAGATCTTCTCCGCGCACGGCGCGATCATGATCTTCTTTGTCGGCATGGCCTACATCGTCGGCCTGATGAATTACATCATGCCGCTGCAGATAGGCTCGCGTGACGTCGCGTTTCCGTACCTCAACAACTTGAGTTTCTGGTTCACCTTTGGCGGCGCCATCCTGTTCATGGTGTCGCTGTTCATTGGCGACTTCTCGATGGCCGGCTGGCTGGGTTATCCCCCCGTGTCGGAACTGCAGCAAGGCCCCGGCGTCGACTACTACATCTGGGGCCTGCAGTTGTCGGGCGTCGGCACCCTGCTCACCGGCATCAACTTCGTGGTGACGATCCTCAAGATGCGCGCGCCCGGCATGACGCTGATGAAGATGCCGGTGTTCACATGGACGGCGCTCGCCACGAGCGGGCTGATCATTGCGACCTTCCCGGTGCTCACCGCGACGCTGTTCCTGCTCGGCCTCGACCGCTACGTCGGCACGCACTTCTTCACCGACGGCTTCGGCGGCAACCTGATGATGTACATCAACCTGATCTGGATCTGGGGCCACCCCGAGGTCTACATATTGATATTGCCGCTGTTCGGCGTGTTCTCGGAGATCGTGCCGACGTTCTCGGGCAAACCACTGTTCGCCTACTCTTCGATGGTGTACGCCACCATCGCGATCATGATCCTGTCGTACCTGGTGTGGCTGCACCACTTCTTCACGATGGGTTCGGGCGCCGACGTCAACTCGTTCTTTTCGCTGACCACGATGATGATTGCGATCCCGACCGGGGTGAAGATCTTCAACTGGCTGTTCACGATGTACCGCGGCCGCGTGCGCTACACCGTGCCGATGCTGTGGGCGATGGGTTTCCTGTTCACCTTCACCATCGGCGGCATGACCGGCGTGATGCTGTCGGTGACGCCGGCCGACTTCCTGCTGCACAACAGCCTGTTCCTGATCGCCCACTTCCACAACGTGATCATCGGCGGGGTGGTGTTCGGCGTGTTCGCGGCCGTGAACTTCTGGTTCCCCAAGGCGTTCGGGTTCAAGCTCGACGAGTTCTGGGGCAAGGCGTCGTTCTGGTTCTGGCTGGTGGGTTTCTGGGTCGCATTCGGCCCGCTGTACGTGCTCGGTTTGATGGGTGTGACGCGGCGTTTGAGCCACTTCGATGATCCGAGTTTGCAGCCGTATTTCATCGTCGCCGCGTTCGGCGCGTTCCTGATCGCGCTCGGCATCCTCACCTTCGTGATCCAGATTTACGTCAGCATCCTGCGGCGCAAGCAATGCACGGTGGGCGGCGATCCGTGGGACGGCCGCACGCTCGAGTGGTCCACCAGTTCACCGCCACCCGAATACAACTTCGCGTTCATCCCGGTCGTGCACCACCGCGACGCGTGGGCGACCATGAAGAACCTCGGCTTCAGGCGTCCGCAAGGCGGCTACAACGACATCCACATGCCGAAGAACACCGCGACGGGCGTGGTGATCGGCGCGCTGTCGTTCGCCTGTGCGTTCGGGCTGACCTGGTACATCTGGTGGCTGGCGGCGCTGTCGCTGCTGGGCGTGATCGTCGTGAGCATCGCCCACAGCTTCAATTACCACCAGCACCATCACATTCCCGCCGAAGAAGTGAGCCGTTCCGAGTCCGGCAGCAACCACGTGACGGCAGCACAAGGCGCCAGCGCATGAATACCACCGCCGTCGACACCGCACCTCCGGCGCCCGCGCACTTCTACGCCCTGACGGAGTCGCCGCCGCGCAACGGGACCCTGCTCGGGTTCTGGATCTACCTGATGAGCGACTGCTTCATCTTCGCGTCGCTGTTCGCCTGCTACGCGGTGCTCGGCACCGAGTACGCAGGCGGTCCCACCGGCGCGGAAGTGCTGGACCTGCCCGGACTCGCGGTGAACACCGCGCTGCTGCTGGTATCGTCGGTGGTGTTCGGCTTCGCGATGCTGGAGATGCAGCGCCTGAGGAAGGGCGCGATGCTGGGCTGGCTGTCGATCGCCGGGTTGCTCGCGGCGGTGTTCGTCGCGCTGGAAGTCCGCGAGTTCCTGGTGATGATCGCCGAGGGCGCCGGCCCGACCCGCAGCGCGTTCCTGTCGTCCTTCTTCACGCTGGTGGCGACGCACGGCCTGCACGTGACGCTCGGCATCCTGTGGCTCATCGTGCTGATGGTGCAGTCGATCCGCTTCGGCCTCAGCGAGGACAACGTGCGCCGGATGCGTTGCCTCAGCATGTTCTGGCATTTCCTCGACCTGGTCTGGGTCGGGGTCTTCAGCTACGTCTATCTGGTGGGAGTGGTGCGATGAACCAGCCTTCGCCCGGTCACGCGGTGCCGCACGACGGCCGCGATCCGATGCACGAACACCAGGGCAGCCTGCGCGGCTACCTGACCGGGTTCGTGCTGGCCGCGATCCTGACGGTGATCCCGTTCTGGCTCGTGATGGGCGACGTGATCGCCAACAAGCAATTGCTGATCCTCGTCATCCTGGCGCTGGCGGTCGTGCAGATCTTCGTGCACATCGTGTATTTCCTGCACCTCGACACGCGCTCGGAAGCCGGCTGGAACATGATGGCCTTCATCTTCACCGCGGTGCTGGTGATCATCGTGCTCGGCGCATCCATCTGGGTCATGTACAACGAGAACATGAACATGATGCCGATGTCGCCGCAGTACCAGCAGCAGCACCCGATCAGCCACCAGCCGACCGCCGAGCACCCGCCGCAGTAAAACCCCGGGGACTGTTGGGCGCTGTTGTAG
>DASSNH010000120.1:0-4390 GCA_035701405.1 Rhodanobacteraceae bacterium | reverse complement strand
TTCAACACTTCGTTGGCGTTGGACGGCGGCGTCACCGGATCGCGTTCGCCCGAGATCAGCAGCGTCGGGATCGACGACCGGAACGGCGCGTGGAAGTCCTTCGGCGTCGCCGCATGCGGCCATGCCTTGCAGGCCGCGAGCAGGTCGTCGATCATCGAGGAGCCGAGGATGGTGTCCTTGTCCTGCGGGCGGGGCTCCAGCAGCGAGGCGTCCTCGCTGCAGACGACCGAGAACTGCATGCCGCCCTGCATCGACTGCGACACGCCGCTGGTCAGGAGTTTCGCCTGCCCCATCAGCGGCGCGTAATTGCCGTGCGCGGCCTCGTCGACCGCCAGCGGCAGCAGCGCCGCGGTCGCGGCCGAATAGGAGAAGAAGCGCACCACGCCGGCGAGCGTGTCCGCGCTCAACTTGCGGGTGACGGGCTTGTAGCTGTAGGGATCGGCGAATGTGACCTGTTGCGCCGGCGCCGTCTCGAGCTTCGCGTGCAACTGGTGCAGGGTCGCGAGCCAGTTCCCGAACCGTTTTTTGCACGCGGGCGCCGCGTTGCAGGCTTCCGACTGCAGCTTCAGCGAATGCTCCAGGGCTTCGGCGAAGGATTCGCCGAGCACGAGCTGGTTCGGCACCACGCCGTCGAGCACGATGCTGCGCACGGCATCGGGATGCGCGCCGGCGTAGTGCTGGGCCATGCGCGTGCCGTAGGAAACGCCGACGAGGTCCAGCTCCGGCGCGCCGAGCGCCTGGCGGACGGCTTCGAGGTCCGCGACGGCGTCGGTGGTGGTGTAGTAGCGCGGGTCGGCGGTCTTCTCGACCTCGGCCGCGCACTTGCCGATCATTTCGGTCATGCGTGCGGGGTCCGGCGCCGCATCCGTGAACTTGTCCAGTTCCTTCTCGACGTCGGGGCAAGTCAGCGGGTGCGAGCCGCCGGTGCCGCGCTGGTCCAGCAGCAGCAAGTCGTGGTGCTTCAGCAGCGGCGCGAACGCCGGCGCCATTTCCGGATAGGTCTCGATGGCGGACTGCCCGGGCCCCCCGGCGAGATACACGACGAGATCCCTGGCCGGCACCGCCGAGTCGCTCTTGATGACCGCGAGCTTGAGCTCGATCGTGCGCGAGCCGGGGTCGGCGCGATTCTCCGGCACCGGAAATTTTGCACAGAAGGCGGGCGTGGTCACCGCGCTGTGCGGCTGTTTCAACTGGCACGCCGTCAGCGTGAGCTTGCCCATCGCCAGCTTTTCGGGAGTCGCGGGTTTTCGCGGGGCAGTGAACGCGGGTGCAACCGCCGGCGGTACGGGTGGTGCCGATGCGGTGGCCGCGAGCGAACCGGCCTCGTCCGCCGCGGGCGCCCGCGCATGATCCCTCCCCCACCACTGCCAGCCGATTACCGCCGCCGCGATCACGATGGCGGCGATGCGCAAGAGCACGCGCGCATTCAACTTCAGCGCGTTCATTTTCATTCAGCGTCCCTCGTCCGGTTCGAACATGGATTCGATGCGTTGCTTGAACAGCCGCGCCAGCTTGAACGCCAGCGGCAGGCTGGGGTCGTACTTGCCGTTCTCGATCGCGTTGATGGTCTGGCGCGACACGTCCAGGAGTTCGGCCAATGCACCCTGCGACCAGCCGTGCGCCTCACGCAACTCCCGGACGCGATTCTTCATCGCGCACGATGCCGCCACTTCGCCAGCACGCAGGCGAGCCCGTACACCACCGCCAGCGCCGGCAGCACCATCAGCAACGCGAACGTTCCGTCGATCACGACCAGCTTCGCGGCCGACAGCAGCCCCAGCGACATGCCCAGCAGGCCCACCACGAGGACCGCGACGCCCGCGGCTTCCAGTTGCTGGCGCCGCTCCATCTCGTCGCAACGGTTGACGTAGCGGACCATCACCCACGCCACGAACAGCAGCGGCGCCATCGGCGACAACGCCGCGGCCGCTTTCAGCCAGGGCGTGGTGATCTGGTCCACCAGCGGCAGGACGTACAGCGCCAGCAGGATGTAGACCAGGAACGCCGGCAGCGCCGCCCGCATCTGCCAGCGATCGATGCTGCGCACGCGTTCGTTCAGGACCGCCTTGGAGGCGTACACGAGCAGCAGCAACCCGGCCAACAGGACCAGCAGCGCCAGTCCACGCACCGCGAGCCCATGGGTGGCGAACAGCAACCAGAACCCGCCGATGTACAGGGCCCACGCCAGCACCAGCGCGCCCCAGCGCTGCCAGGCCGGCCATTCGTCCATCCGTCCGATCGCCATTCGTCCCATCGTGATGGTTCCCCATGCGGCCATGGCCGTCGTCCCCGCCTTGTCAAGTGTACTTGACAGAGGACTCTAACGGCAGGTTTTTACGATGTCAAGCTAACTTGACATGCTGCCGCACGTGCGAGGGACGCGCGTTTCGGAAGCCGGACGGCAACCGGCACCCGCTCCGTCCTCGGTTCGGCTCACACCTCGCGGCGCAAGGCTTCCAGCGCGTCGTTGAAGGTCTTGCTGGGGCGCATCGCCGCCCGCACCTTCGCCATGTCCGGGCGGTAGTAACCGCCGAGGTCCACCGGCTCGCCCTGTACGCCGTTCAATTCGGCGACGATGCAGGCTTCGCCAGCTTCGAGTTCGTCGGCGAGCTTGCCGAAGGGCTTCGCGAGTCCCGCGTCATCCTTCTGGTCGGCCAGCGCACGCGCCCAGTACATCGCGAGATAGAAGTGGCTGCCGCGGTTGTCGATCTCGCCGATCTTTCGCGCGGGCGACTTGTTGGTCTCGAGGAAGCGCCCGATGGCCTGGTCGAGCGCCGCCGCCAGCACCTTGGCGCGCGCGTTGTCGTACGTGCGGGCGAGATGTTCCAGCGAGGCGCCCAGCGCGAGGAACTCGCCCAGCGAATCCCAGCGCAGGTAATCCTCGGCCACGAACTGCTGGACGTGCTTGGGGGCCGAGCCGCCCGCGCCGGTTTCGAACAGGCCGCCGCCCGCCATCAATGGCACGATCGACAGCATCTTGGCGCTGGTGCCGAGTTCCATGATCGGAAACAGGTCCGTGAGGTAGTCGCGCAACACGTTGCCGGTGACCGAGATCGTGTCCTCGCCGTCGCGGATGCGCTCGAGCGAATGCCGCATCGCGTCTTCGGGCGCGAGGATCTGGATGTGCAGGCCCGAGGTGTCATGGTCCTCCAGGTAACGCTCGACCTTCTTGATGATCTCGGCATCGTGCGCCCGATTCCTGTCGAGCCAGAACACCGCCGGCGTGTTCGACAGGCGCGCGCGCGACACCGCCAGCTTCACCCAGTCCGCGACGGGCGCGTCCTTGGTCTGGCACATGCGCCAGATGTCACCGGCCTCGACCTCGTGTTCGAAGATCGCCTGGCCATCCTGGTCGACGACCCGCACCGCCCCATCGACGGGGATCTGGAAGGTCTTGTCGTGCGAGCCGTATTCCTCGGCCTTGTCGGCCATGAGGCCCACGTTCGGCACGCTGCCCATCGTGGCCGGGTCGAACGCGCCGTTGGCCTTGCAGTCCTCGATCATCACCTCGTAGATGCCGGCGTAGCTGCGGTCGGGGATCACCGCCTTGCAGTCCTGGCGCTCACCGTCGGCGTTCCACATCTTGCCCGAGTCGCGGATCATCGCCGGCATCGAGGCGTCGATGATCACGTCCGACGGCACGTGCAGGTTGGTGATGCCCTTGTCGGAATCGACCATCGCGAGCTGCGGACGCTGGGCGTACTGCGCCTCGATGTCGGCCTTGATCGCGTGCTGCTGGTCGTCGTCGAGCTTCGCGAGGCAGGCGTAGAGGTCGCCCAACCCGTTGTTCGGATTGAAGCCGGCCTGCTTCAGCGCATCGCCGTGCAGCGCCAGCACGTCGCGGAAGAATTCCTCCACCACCACACCGAACATGATGGGGTCCGAGACCTTCATCATGGTGGCCTTGAAGTGCACCGAAAACAGAACGCCCGATCCACGCGCGCTGGCGATCTGCGCGTCGATGAACGTGGCCAGTGCGCGTCGCGACATCACCGCGGCATCGACGATCTCGCCCTCCTTGACCTTGATCTGATCCTTCAGGATGCGCGATTCGCCATCGGCACCCTCGAGCACGATCCTGAGGCTGCCGGCCCTGGCAAGGGTTGCGGATTTCTCGGTGCCGTAGAAATCGTTCGCCTCCATGTGCGCGACGTGGGTCTTGGAATCGCCACTCCACTTGCCCATCCTGTGCGGGTGCTTGCGCGCGTAATCCTTCACCGGGGGCGGCGCACGGCGGTCCGAGTTGCCCTGGCGCAGCACGGGATTGACCGCGCTGCCCTTGACCTTGTCGTAGCGCGCCTTCGTCTCCCGTTCGGCATCGTTCTTCGGCTCGTCGGGATAATCGGGCAGCGCGAAGCCCTTGCCCTGCAATTCCCTGATCGCCGCCTTC
>DASSNH010000119.1:0-5138 GCA_035701405.1 Rhodanobacteraceae bacterium | reverse complement strand
ACCGCGGCGCGCCTGTCATTGGTGTGGTAGACGGCGCGCGCCAGTTCGATGAACCGCGCATCGAACGCCTGGTCGCGCTCCTTGACGCGGATTTCATCCTCGATCTCCCAAAGCGCTTCGTTGATGCGCTTCAGCTCGGCCCGTTCCGCGGCGATGTCCGTCCGCGACGCGGCGTCTGCCTGCCACAGGGACGACAGCAACTGCAGTTCGTCGCGGACATTGGCGAGCTTGGCTGCGTCCGCCATGCGTTCAGACTTGATTTCGAGAATGGTGAGCTTGTCGATCAACTCACCATGGGAGATCGGTGCGGAAATCAGTCCCATGGGCCAACTCGCTGAAAAGTTACGCGCAGCGTAACACCGCCCCAACGGCACCCTCCCTTGCATTCGCCGGGACCGTTCCCATTGTGCAGTGAAGCCCCTCGCAACGGGTGAACCGGAGTACGACCATGAAGATCCTGATGGTGCTGACCTCGCATGGCCAGCTTGGCAAGACCGACAAGTCGACCGGCCTGTGGCTGGAAGAACTGGCCGCGCCCTATTACGTGTTCAAGGACGCCAAGGCCGAAGTAACCCTGGCGTCGCCCGCCGGTGGGCAGCCGCCCGTCGACCCCAGTAGCGAAAAGCCCGACAACGAATCGGATGCCACCCGGCGGTTCCGTGCGGACACCGAAGCCATCCAGGCGCTCGCCAACACCCGCAAGTTGGCGGACATCGAGGCCGGCGCCTACGACGCGGTGTTCTTCCCCGGCGGCCACGGCCCGCTGTGGGACCTGGCGGAAGATGACGATTCTCGGCGGTTGATCGAAACGCTTTACGCGGCCGGGAAGCCGGTCGCCGCGATCTGCCACGGCCCGGCCGCGCTGCGTCACGCGCGCGGACCCTACGGATTGCCGCTCGTGCGCGGCAAGGCCGTCACCGGCTTCTCCAACTCCGAGGAACAAGCAGCCGGCCTCGCCGATGCCGTGCCGTTCCTGATCGAGGACATGCTGAAGGAGGCCGGTGGCGAGTACTCCAAGGCGGCCAACGGACAGTCGCACGTCGTCGTCGCCGGCAACCTCGTCACCGGGCAAAATCCCGCGTCCTCCGCGGAGGCGGCGAAGGCGGTGTTGCAACAACTGCGCGGCCAGACGGCCAAGGCTGCGTGAGATTCGCTTGATCAGGCACGCCATCCGCGTGCCCGGCCGCGATTCAATGCGATGTATCGGCTTGCGAGGGGCTGGCGGAAGCAGCCGACTTCCCGGTGTACGGGTCGATGCCCTCGGGCGCCGGCAGCGTCGGCAGGAACTGCGGCCGGCGCCGGGCGTGGGTGGCCTGTTCGTACGCATAGGCGATCCCGACCAGGGTCGGTTCGCTCCACTTGCGCCCGAAGAACAGCATCCCCACGGGCAACCCGTGCACGAGTCCCGACGGTACCGTGATGGACGGATATCCGGCCACCGCGGCGGGACCGTAGCCAGACGGTAATGAAGCATCGCCGTTCACCAGGTCTATCGGCCACGACGGGGGCTGCGCCGGCACCAGCAAGGCATCCAGGTGATTGGCGTCCATGGCGGCGTCGATGCCTTCCGGTCCGGCCAGCTTCTGCAATTTGGCCAGCGCGTCCCGATAGGCCTTGTCATCCAGCGGACCCTTGGCCTCGGCCTCGATGAAGAGTTCCTGGCCGAACCAGGGCATTTCCTCTGCCGCGTGCGCCTTGTCCCAGGCGATCAGATCCGCCAGCGAATGCACCGACAAACCCCTGCGCGTGGCGAGATATGCGTTGATGCCGTGCTTGAATTCGTACAACAGCACGGTCATCTCGGCCTTGCCGTAATCGTGCAGGTGCGGGATCTTGAGGGGATCGACCACCGTTGCGCCGCGCGACCGCAGCACCGCGATGGCCTGGTCCAGCAGCTTCGCGGCCCCGGGCCCGTCGTCGGCGAGGGCGCGCACCACGCCGATGCGCTTGCCGCGCAACGCATCGGCGTCCAGGAACTTCGTATAGTCGGTCGCATGGCGGTCCGCATCCGCCGTCGCCGGGTCACGCGGATCGCTGCCCGCGAGTGCCGACAGCACGATCGCGGCATCACGCACGTCGCGCGCCATCGGTCCGGCCGTGTCCTGGGTCGAGCTGATCGGCACGATCCCCGCGCGGCTCACCAGGCCCACCGTCGGCTTGATGCCGACGATGCCGTTGGCGGCCGCCGGGCAGATGATCGAGCCATTGGTTTCGGTCCCGATCGCAACCGTGGTGAAGCCCGCCGCGACCGCCGCGGCCGATCCGGAACTCGACCCGCAGGCGGAGCGATCGAGCACGTACGGATTGCGCGTAAGGCCCCCGCGACCACTCCAGCCGCTGCTGGAGTTCGTGGAACGGAAGTTGGCCCACTCGCTCAGGTTGGTCTTGCCGAGGATCACGGCGCCCGCGTCGCGCAGTTTCGCCGCAACCGTGGCGTCGCGGGGCGCCGGGGCGCCGAGCAAGGCCAGCGAACCCGCGGTGGTCGGCATTTTGTCGCCGGTGTCGATGTTGGCCTTCAGCAGTACCGGAATGCCCCAAAGATTGCGACGTGGACTCGGCTCGCGCCCTTCGTCGCGCTGTTTCGCGATCGACAGGGCATCCGGATTCAGCTCGATCACGGAGTTCACGCGCGGCCCGGCCTGGTCGAGCTCGTCGATGCGCTGGATGAAGCTACGGACCAGGTCCGCCGAATCGAACGAGCCGCCGCGCATCCCCTGCTGCAACTCGGCGATGCTCGCGTAGTACGTTGCCGATCCGGAGGTTGCCGGTTTGCTGGCCGAAGATGCCGCTGCTTGCGCTGATCCCGCCGCCGGCACCGCAAGGCCCGCAAGGAGAACGATCGTCCACCGCAATTCGCGCATGGTGCCTTCCTTCAGGTTCGTCAGAAACAAGAATGGGGCCAGCGGCCCCGTTCCTTTTTTCTGGCGGAGAGGGTGGGATTCGAACCCACGTTACGGCAATACCGTAAACCGGATTTCGAATCCGGCGCATTCGACCACTCTGCCACCTCTCCGGGTGTCCGCGAAAGCGTGAGCGGACCGCAAATGATAACGGCGGTCCGGCGTGCTGCCAATACGAGCTGCGCATCCGGGCTAAGTGCGAAGGGGCGATACGAAGCGGCGCGCCACTCGCTCCGGTTCGGATCCCCAAGCCCGCACTGGAAACCAGCCCCGGGGGACGACTCGCCGGGCGTCAGCGCCGACTGCACCCCTCCAGCCGCAGCCGCTTCCCGATCTGGAGGCTGGAGGCCGAACGGAGGTGGTTGCTCCGGGCGAGTTCGCGGACGCCGTCGCAATGGAACCGCTGCGAGATGGCGGACAGCGTGTCGCCGCGGCGCACGGTGTAATGGCTGGGCGCCGGCGGATCGGCGGCCACCCGTTCCGGCAACTGGGCGTTCTGCAACTGGTCCGCCAATGCGACCCATTTCCCGCTGACGCACGAGCGCTGATAGGCGCCCTCCAGGAACCTGGGCAGGCTGATGCGAGTGCCCTCGGGTTGCACGTCCGACGCGTCGAGTTGTGGATTGAGGTTGCGCAGGGTGCGATACCAGCCGTAATGCGCGTCGTCGTCGTTGCCAAGGCACACGGACAGTTCGTTGAGCGACGCGGCCCTGGCGAGATCGACATGGCCGGGCGCCCCGTCCACCTTCGGAAAGCGCAGGTTGTAGCGTTCCGGGTGCAGGAACAGCCATGCCGCGGCCAGCACCATCGGCACGTATTCGCGGGTCTCCGCCGACAACGAGAAATAGACGTCCGGATTCCAGAAGCTCGCGTCCTGCACGCCGGCGGTCAGCCGCCCCACCCTGCCCTCGCCACCGTTGTAGGCGGCCAGCACCAAGGCGAGATCGTCGTTGAGCCTGCCGAGCTGCTCGTCGAAGTACGACGCAGCCGCCTGCGCCGCCATGGTCGGATCGAAGCGCTGGTCGAAACCATTGATCGTGTCGAGGCCGAAGCGCGCACCGGTGGCCGGCATGAACTGCAAGGGACCCGCCGCGCCGGAGCGCGACATCGCGTGGACCCTGCCGCCGGACTCCTTCGCCATGACTCCGAACAGGATGGCCTCGGGGAGCCCCGCCTTGTGGAACGCCGGCCACATCTGGTAGCGCAGGTACTGGTAGTCCACGTAGGCGCGGATCAGGTTGGGGCGCAGGCGGGTCAACCACACTTGCAGCGCCGCCTGCACCGACCCATTGGTGGCCACCAGGTCGGAGAGCGTGTGGCCGTGCAGCAGTTGCACCGTGCGCTGCGCCTGCGGCAACGTGGCCAGCACGCCGGAATCCGCGCCGGCCGCGGTCTGGTCCTGGGCGTCGAGCACGTCCTGGTCGTTCTCGGTGCCGAGGAAGCTGCCGTCCTTGAGGCGCAGGGCCCGGTCGTAGGCCGACAGGAATCGCTGGGGATCGCATCCGGACGTATTGACGCAAGTGTCCGACGCGGTGCGCATGGCATCCAGTGCTGCTTCGAGGGTCTTGCTCGACTGTGCGTTCTCGCCGCGTCGTGCCTGCATCAGCGCCTGGTCATACTGGGCGCTGGCCTGGTCGAGCTGCGAGTACAGCGCGTTCAGTTCGGCCGGACTGCCGGCGCCGTGGGTAGGCGCCTGCGCGCAACCCGCCAGCAACCCCAGAGCCCCCGCGCACAACAGCCACCCCGATCGCCCCAACATCTGCACCACCCGCATCATTTCGAATTCCCGCCGACCCTAACGGGAAGCACAGGGCGACTCAAGGTAGCAGCGCACACCCCGGAGCGTGCCACGTACAATCGCGTGACCGCGTACACGAATGGGGGCGGCCTTGGGCAACATCCTGATCGGCACGGGCGACACCGCCGCCGTGCCCCACCAGGTGGCGGAAGTCGGCCGGTTCGCAGCCGGCATGGACCGGGTCGCATGAGCCGCTGGCGTCCGCCCCCCGCGCGTTCGACCGCGATCATCACGCGCGCGGGGTTCGACGCGCTGAAATCCGAGCTCGATCATCTGTGGCGGGAATTGCGCCCGGAGGTGGTGAAGGCGCTGGCCGCGGCAGCCGCCGAAGGCGACCGCTCCGAGAATGCCGAATACACCTACCGCAAGAAGCAGCTCGGCGAAATCGACCGCCGGGTGCGCTATCTCTCCAAGCGCATCCCGTCGCTGAAAGTGGCCGA
>DASSNH010000118.1:0-5312 GCA_035701405.1 Rhodanobacteraceae bacterium | reverse complement strand
CCAGCGCGAAAACCAGACGATGGCCACCATCACCTTCCAGAACCTGTTCCGCATGTACGACAAGCTGTCGGGCATGACCGGCACGGCGGACACGGAAGCGTTCGAGTTCCAGTCGATCTACAACCTGGACGTGGTGGTGATTCCGACCAACAAGCCGATGGTCCGCAAGGACAATGCGGACCTCGTGTTCCTGAAGCCCGAACCCAAGTTCAAGGCGGTCCTGGAAGACATCCGCGAATGTCGCGAGCGCGGCCAGCCGGTGCTGGTCGGCACCGCTTCGATCGAAGTCTCCGAATTGGTGTCGGGCCTGCTCAAGAAGGCTGGCGTCGCCCACGAGGTACTGAACGCCAAGCAGCACGAACGCGAGGCCAAGATCATCGAGCAGGCCGGCGCCCCGGGTGCCGTCACCATCGCGACCAACATGGCGGGCCGCGGCACCGACATCGTGCTCGGCGGCAGCCTCGACGCGGCGCTGGCGGACCTCCCGCCCGATGCCACCGATGCCGACAAGGAAAGGGTCAAGGCCGAGTGGAAGAAGCGCCACGAGCAGGTGGTGGCCGCCGGCGGCTTGCACATCATCGGCACCGAGCGCCACGAATCGCGGCGTGTCGACAACCAGTTGCGCGGCCGCTCCGGGCGCCAGGGCGACCCGGGCTCCTCGCGCTTCTACCTGTCGCTGCAGGACAACCTGATGCGCATCTTCGGCGGTGCCGGCCTGGTCCGCTGGATGCAGCGCTTCGGCATGAAGGAGGACGACGCGCTGGAGGACCGCCTCGTCAGCCGGCAGATCGAGAAGGCGCAGCGCAAGGTCGAGGCCCACAACTTCGATATCCGCAAGCAGTTGCTGGAGTTCGACGACACCGCCAACGACCAGCGCAAGGTGATCTACGAGCAGCGCAGGGAACTGCTCGAATCCGACGACGTTGCCGACACGGTGACCGACATCCGCCGCGACGTGTTCGAGTCGCTGGCAAGCCGCTATGTGCCGCCGGAGAGCATCGACGACCAGTGGGACCTGGCGGGGCTGCAGGCGACGCTCGAGTCCGACTTCGGCATGAAGCTCGACCTCAGGAAGTGGCTGGAGACGGACCAGGAAGCCGACGCCGCAGCGATCCACCAGCACGTGATCGAGGCCGCCGACACCATGTTCGCCGCCAAGGAGCAGCAGGTCGGCGCCGAGGTCATGCGCGCGCTCGAAAAGCACGTGATGCTGACCGTGGTCGACAGCGCGTGGAAGGACCACCTCGCGAGCATGGATTACCTGCGGCAGGGCATTTACCTTCGGTCCTACGCGCAGGTCGATCCGAAGAAGGAATACAAGCGCGAGGCGTTCCGTCTGTTCGAGGACATGCTCGAGCGCATCAAGACCGAACTCGTCCAGACGCTGGCGCGCGTGCGCATCCGCAGCGAAGAGGAAGTTGCCGCGCTGGAAGCCGAGCAGCGCCGCGCCGCCGAGGCCCGCGCCATGGAGTTCCAGCACGCGCAATCGACCGGCTACGACGCCCCGCCGCAACCGGGCGCGGAAGCCGGGCAGCCGCAGCAAGGCGCCGAAGGCGCCGTCGCCACAGCCACCCCGATGGTGCGCTCGGGCCCCAAGATCGGCCGCAACGATCCCTGCCCCTGCGGCTCCGGCAAGAAATACAAGCACTGCCACGGCGCCCTGACGTAGGCCGTCATCCCGGCGCAGGCCGGGATCCACACCCATTCGCTTGCCCACGGGGCGCGCGAAGCGCCGGGGATGGCTCTTCCCTCTCCCCCCGGGAGAGGGTGCCCGAAGGGCAGGTGAGGGTACGCGCCCGTGAAACGTCCCAACCAACAATCGTCCTTCCGGGCCGCGCGCAGCGCGCAAGCCGCCCCTAAATCTGCGCCAGCATCAACACGTACCCATCGGGGTCCTCGAGCCTGAACTCCCCACCCGGCATGTAGAACGGGTACTTGATCCCGCCCACCGCATAGCCCAGCGCCGTCAGCTCGGCATGCGTTTGCTTGATGTCGTCGTAATACAGATAGAACAGCACGGCTTGCTGACCCGAATCGATGGGCCCCGACGCGAGTCCCACCATCAGATTGGCCTTTTCGCTGTCGAGCCAGGCCCACACAGGCGCCGTCTGTCCGTCGGGAACGACGGTGTTTTTCACCCTGAACCCGAGGCCGGCATAGAACCCGATGCTGCGTTCGACGTCAGCGACGTGGGCGTACGGCACCAGCATTCCTGTTCGAGCTGCCATGTGACCTCCGACGCTTGGGATCAGCGGCACGCGCCAGTATGGTTCAACCCATCAATGCCGTGGCGTGCGCAGCCACATCCTCGCGCAGCGCATCGAGGTCATACCCGCCTTCGAGCGCGGAGACGATCCGTCCATCGGCATGCCGATCGGCGAGTTCGACGAGGCGCCTGGTGATCCACGCATAGTCGTCGGGGACGAGGCGTAGTTGCGCCAGGGGGTCGCGTGCGTCGGCGTCGAAGCCGGCGGAAACCAGCAGCAGTTGCGGGCGGAACAGGTCGAGCTCGGGCAGCAGGCGCTTTTCCCAGGTCGCACGAAATTCGCCGGAACCGGCCTCGGGCGGCAACGGTGCGTTGAAGATGTTGCCGGCACCGTGCTCGGCCGCGGCGCCCGTGCCGGGGTACAGCGGCACCTGGTGCGTGGACGCGTACAGGACGCGCGGATCGGTCGCGAATATGTCCTGGCTGCCGTTGCCGTGGTGCACGTCGAAATCGACGATGGCCACGCGTTCGATGCCGTGAACGGCCAGTGCATGCGCCGCGGCGACCGCAACGTTGTTGAACAGGCAGAACCCCATGGCCTGGTCGCGGGTCGCATGATGGCCGGGCGGGCGCACGGCGCAGAATGCGCGCCGCGTTTCGCCGCGCAGCACGGCGTCCGTCGCTGCGCACACGGCACCGGCCGCTCGCGACGCGGCTTCCGTGGACCCTGGTGACATCACGGTGTCGGGATCGAGTCGCACGAACCCTTGCGCGGGCGCGCCCGAAAGGATGCTGTCCACGTAGTCGGCGTCGTGCACGCGCTGGAGTTGCTCGCGCGTCGCGCGTGGCGCTTCGACGCGTTCCAGTGTCGAGAAGCAGGGGTCGTCCAGGGCTTGCAGTACCGCGCGCAGGCGGGCGGGCGACTCGGCATGGCCGTAGCCGGGGTCGTGTTCGAGGCAGGCGGGATGGGTGTAGATGTGCAGGGTCATCGACCGATTCTGCGGAAGGACGCAAGCCCCCACAGGCTCAGGGCAAGCGGCACGAGCACCGTCGCCAGCCAGAACAGCACGGCTCCCACGCCGTAGTGCGCGGATACGACCCATTCCTGGAATCGCAATGCGTGCAGCAGTGCAATCAACAGGAAAAGGATGGAAGCGATCGCCAGGAACCCCTTCACCATGCGCATACCGTTCTCCTCGCGGACCGGCCAGCGATTCAGGATTGCTTTCTGCGCTCGTGCTGCCACAGGACCTCGCCGTGCCCGCTGGCGCGGGCCAACACGCGCGCGAACACGAACAGCAGGTCGGACAGGCGATTCAAATAACGCACGACTTCGGGCCGCACGCTCTCTTCGCGCGCCAGCGTCACCACCCGCCGCTCGGCGCGTCGGCAGACGGTGCGCGCGACGTGGCACTGGGCGGCCGCCGGGCCGCCGCCGGGCAGGATGAATTCCTTGAGCCGCGGCAGTTCGGCGTTGTAATCGTCGAGGATCTCTTCGAGCCGGGTGACATCGGCGTCGTGGACCAGCTCCATCCCGGGCACGCAGAGTTCGCCGCCGAGATCGAACAGCGCGTGCTGGATGCGGACGAGGTGCTCGCGCACGTCGTCGGGCACGCCCTCGCAGGCGAGCAGTACGCCGATCGCGGAATTCAGTTCGTCTACCGTGCCGTACGATTCGACCCGCGCCGAATCCTTGGGTGTGCGGGAACCATCGCCGAGGCCCGTGGTCCCGTCATCACCGGTGCGGGTGTAGATCTTCGAAAGGCGGTTGCCCACGGCAACGCGACCGCCGGGCGATCAGTGCGCCGCGGTCAGCCGCAGCACGTTCCAGCGCCGCCCGAGCAAGGCGAAGCCGCCGAACAGCAACGCGCTCCAGAAGAGTGCGCCGTACAGCGTGCCCTTGAAGAACGGAATGCCGGCGACGTAGCAGGCGGTGAGGGTACCGGTGCACGCCGCGCCGGCATCGGGGCGGGCGGTGAGCCAGGTTGCAAAGTTGGTCACGAGGAAGAACAGCACCGCGCTCGTGACGGCGCCGATGGCAACCCTCGGCGCGCTGACCTTGCCGCGCAGGGCGAATCCGCCGACGGCGGTCATCACGATGCAGATGTACACGAATGGCAACGTGCCCAGCCAGTCGCGCACCCACGCCGTGGGGAGGGTGAAGGCGATGACGCAATCCGCGATGATCATCGCGATCAGCGGAATCGCGACGCCGAGGCGGCGGTCGGCAAAATAGGCGCCGCCGAACAGCGCCGTGGCTTCCACCGGGGTGAAGTTCCATGGCAGCGCGCCCGCCGCAAAATGCACCAGCAGCCGGTAGATGACGGTGAAGGCGACCATGCCGCACAACACCAGCGTGCCGGGGGTGAAGATGGTCGATTGCGGGGCGCGGGACGGCAGGGCTTGCGACATGGAATCCATCCTCTTGTTCGATGCGGTGGCGAAGCCGCCGGGGAGGGGCGCGCAGGAAAGATGCGGCGCGTGCCGGACGGCTGATTGCACTAGCTTACCGCAACGTACGCGGAGCGCGGGCTGACCCGCATCAACCGGGTATCATCATGCGATGAACGAGCGGGTGGACCTGCTGATCGTCGGGGGCGGCCTCGTCGGCGCGAGCCTGGCGCTGGCACTCGATGCCGCCGGTCGCAGCGTGACGCTGGTCGAAGCGATGACGTCCCGCGGCAGCGGTGCAGCAGGCGACGATGACCGCAACCTGGTGCTGGCGCGTGCGTCGGTGAACGCGCTGCGATCGCTCGGGGTGTGGCCGCGGCTCGAAGCGGCGGCCGGAACCATCCGCCACCTCGAGATCAGCCGCGGCGGCGAGTTCGGGCGGGTGCGCCTGTCCGCCGAGGATGCGGGTGTCGATGCGCTCGGGCGCGTGGTGCCCGGACGGGTACTCGCCTCCGCATTGGAAGCGCGCTTGGCCGAAGCCCGGCACGTGCAGCGGCTGGTGCCGGCGGCACTGGAATCGCTCACTCCCACGGATTCGGGTTGGCTGGCGCGCATCGCGATCGGCGGCGAGGTGCGGGAAATCGAGGCGCGCCTGGTGGTCGGGGCCGACGGCAGCGCTTCGATGGTGCGCCGGCAGGTCGGCATCGAGGCGCAG
>DASSNH010000117.1:0-6743 GCA_035701405.1 Rhodanobacteraceae bacterium | reverse complement strand
TGATCACATTGGGCAGTTACGAGGTTTCCGACGGCGATCCCGTGCGCGCATCGGCACCGGCCACGAGCGCGCCGCACGGAACCGCCGCACGATGAACATCGCCACTTGGTTCCAGGTGCACCGCCGGTCGCTGCTGTTCCTGGTGGTGATCCTGGCGTTGGGCGGCTTGGTATCGCTGTTCAATCTGCCGGTTGCGCTGTTCCCCGACGTTTCGTTTCCGCGGATACGCGTGTCGATCGACGCCGGCGACCGCCCCGCAGACCAGATGGCCGTCGCCGTGACACGCCCGGTGGCAGAGGCGATCCGCCAAGTGCGCGGCGTGCGCAATGTCCGTTCGACCACCAGCCGCGGGAGTGCCGAAATCAACGTGGATTTCGACTGGGGCGCAGACATGGCGCGCGCGTTCCTCGAAGTCAACGCCGCGGCAAGCCAGGTGCTGCCGGATCTTCCATCCGGCACGCGAATCCAGGCCATACGCATGGACCCGACCGCGGACGAGCCGGTGATCGCCTACAGTCTGCGTTCGAAAACGCTGACGCCAACGCAGTTGTACGACATCGCCCAATACCAGTTGCGCCCGCTGATCTCGGGCGTGCCGGGCGTCGCGACGGTTGACGTGCAAGGCCGCGGCACCGCCGAGCTCCACGTCAATGTCGATCCGGCCAAACTGCGCGCGCAGGGCCTGGGCATGGCCGACGTCGTGCGTGCGGTCGGCAGCGCGGCGGACATCTCGGCACTCGGCCGCCTGGCCGATCACTACAAGCTGTTCCTGGTTCTGGCCAACAACCAACCGGCCAGCGTGCAGGCGCTTGACGATGTGGTGGTGCGTGCGGATCCGCGCGGCGTAGTCCGGGTCGGCGACATTGCAACCGTGACGCGCGGCGTCAAACCCGAGTGGGTGATGACCGGTGCCAACGGCAAACCCGCGATCCTGATGCAGGTGTTCCAGCAGCCGGCTGCCAACAGCATCGCGATGGTCGATGCGGTGAAGGCGAAACTGGCGTCTTATACACCGCAGATGCCCAAGGGCGTGGAGATCGCGGCGTGGTACGACCAGACCCAGCTGGTACGGGAATCGGCGGGCAGCGTGCGCGACGCGATCCTGATCGGCATCGTGCTCGCGGGGCTGGTGTTGTTCGTGTTTCTGCGCAACACGCGGGTGATCCTGATCGCGATGCTGGTGGTGCCGGCCACCCTCGCGATCACGGTGCTGCTGCTCAAGATCCTGCACATGAGCTTCAACATGATGACGCTGGGCGGCATGGCCGCCGCGGTCGGCCTGCTGATCGACGACGTGGTGGTAATGACCGAACACATCATGCGACGGGTCGTGAGCGAATCCGGTCATGTCCGCGAACGCATCATGTCGGCCGCGCACGAGTTCACCCGGCCGCAAACCGGTTCGTCGCTTGCCACCATCGTGATCTTCCTGCCGCTGGCGTTCCTGACGGGTGTCACCGGCGCTTTTTTCAAGGCACTGTCGTTGACCATGGCAAGCGCGCTGGTCATTTCCTGGCTGTTGACGCTGATCGTCGTGCCGCTGCTGGCGCAATGGCTGATCGGCGCGACGCACGCCCGGGAGCGTCCGCCGTCACACCTGTGGAAACGCTTCATGGGATTCTACGAAAGCGTGCTGCTGCGGGTGCTGGAATGGCCCGCGCTGCTGCTGCTCGGGCTGATCCCGCTGCTGGTGTTGGGATTCTTCGCCTACAAATCGGTGGGCTCGGGTTTCATGCCGCCGATGGATGAAGGCGGATTCACCCTCGACTACCGTTCGCTGCCGGGCACCTCACTGGCGGAAACCGACCGCCTGTTGCAAAAGGTCGATGGCATCCTCGCCGCGGATCCCTACGTCGATACCTGGTCGCGGCGCACCGGCCTGCAACTGGGCGGTGGCCTCACCGAAGCCAACAGCGGCGACCTGTTCGTACGGCTGAAGAACGTTGCGCGGCCGCCGACCGAACAGGTGATGGAACACATCCGCGAACAGGTCGCGGCCAAGGTGCCGGGACTGGACGTGGACGTCTCGCAGTTACTCGAGGACATGATCGGCGACCTGACCGCGGTGCCGCAGCCGATTGCGGTGAAACTGTTTTCCGACAATGTTACCGAGCTCGATGCCACCGCGAACAAGGTCGCTGCGCAACTCGGCAAGATCCCTGGCGTGGTCAGCGTCCGCAACGGCATCAACCCGGCCGGCGACGGACTGGAAGTGAAGGTCGATCCGGTGCAGGCCGCGCTGCTGGGACTCGATCCACGAAGCGTCGCCGGCCAGGTCGCGACGGCAATGGCCGGAATGGTCGCCGCCGAACTCCCCGAAGGCCCGAAGATGGTCGGCGTGCGCGTGTGGATACCCCCGCGCGACCGGACGACCATTGAACAGCTCGCCACGCTTCCCATCGATGACGGCCACGGCCATGTCTTTCCCCTGTCGCGAGTCGCCAGCGTGACCATACAAAGCGGGCAGCCGGAAATCGACCACGAGAACCTGAAGCGCATGCTCACGGTCACCGGGCGCATCAGCGGACGCGATCTGGGTTCGACGATGCGCGACGTGACCAGGGTACTCAGCCGGCGCGGCGAACTCCCGCCGGGGATGTACTACGAACTGGGCGGCTTGTATCAGCAACAGCAGATTGCGTTCCACGGCCTCACCATCGTGATGCTGACCGCGATCGCGCTGGTGTTCACGCTGCTCTTGTTCCTGTACGAAAGTTTTCGCGCGGCGGTGGTGGTGCTGGTCCAGCCGATCCTCGCCATCTGCGGGGTATTCATCGGTTTGTGGGTCACCGGCACTGAGTTGGACATTTCATCGATGATGGGCATGACGATGATCGTCGGCATCGTCACCGAGTTGTCGATTTTCTTCTTCTCGGAGCTCGCCGACATCCAGGCTCGGGCGGACGAAGACAATCCACCACCCTTGCGCAAGGCTTTGCTTCAAGCCGGCCGCGGGCGCACCCGCGCGATCCTGATGTCCACCATCGCGGCGATCCTCACGCTCGCCCCGTTGGCACTGGCCATCGGACGCGGCTCGCAGATGCAACAGCCGCTGGCGATCGCGATCATTGCGGGCATGCTGACGGCGGTGCCGCTGGTGCTGGTGGTGATGCCGGTGCTTTATTCGCTGGCGATGCGCCGTCACGGCACCTGACCGACCTGTGGCGATTAATCCTTCGTGCACCACCGCACGTTCGCGCGTAGTACGCCTTCGTTCAATTCGAACGACAACGTCATGCGCAACGCCTTGGCGGCTGCGGCGGCTAATGCAAGGCCAAGCCCCGCGTGACCCGCGCCCTGCGCATCCTTGCGCCAGAAGCGCCGGCCGAAATTGACCAGGTCTTCGGGATGCAGCGCGGGTGCGGCGTTGCATACCTCGATGCCGTTTTCGCTGGCGCCCAGGCTGACGATGCCACCCGCCGGCACGTACGCCACCGCGTTTCCGAGCAGGTTGTCCAGCACGATTTCCAGCAGCACGGGATCGGCCTTGATCGTGAAATCCGGTTTGCACGCGTCCCCGGGTTCGATGCCCACGCCGCGTGCGCGCGCAGCATCCTGGTGGCGCGCGCGCACCCGCGCCAACAATGGCCGCAGCGGCACGCTTTCGGCTTGCGACTGTTCCAGTCCCGACTGGATGCGCGTCAGTTGCAGCAGCGCGGTCACGGTTGCTTCCAGTTCCTCGCCGATGCTGCCGGCTTCACAGAGGAGGCTCCGGGCATCGCGTCCACTCGGATAACGCGTCTCGACATCCACCAACGTGCGCAATTCGGCGAGCCGGGTCCGGAATTCGTGCGCCAGCCCGGACGCGAATTGCCGTTCCCGCGCGAGTCCTTCGTCCATGCGCGCCAGCACTTCGTTGATGCGCACGACCAGTGGCGCGAGTTCGGTGCTGGTGCTCGCCAGCAGGCGCGCACCCGGCGTGTCCGGTCCGATGCCGGTCATCGCGTCATCCAGCACCGCGATGGGGCGCAGCCCGCGCCGGACCAGCCAGGGCGTTGCCAGCATCACCACCACGCAGGCGCCGAGCAGGCTGCCCAGCAGGATCACGTCGAGCGTATTCAGTAGGTCTTCCAGTGGTCCGCGGTCGAGCGCGTAACGCAATTGGCATGAGGGTGCATTGGCGGCCGTCGTCCGATGACCTTCCGTTGCCGGCACAAATCGCAAGGCGACCACGCGCAGGAGGCGCCCTCCCGGAAGTTGCGCGTCGGCGAATACCGGCTCCGCCCCGGCGCTCATCGACGGGGGCACTTCCGAAGTGCGCGCAACGGTGCTGTCGCCGCAGCGCAATTCGTACCAGCTGGTATCCGCGTTGCCGGGAAAAACATTGACCCCGGCATTGTCCGCGTCGACGGCAACGCGGCCGTTCTCGATCTGGGTCAGCGCCGCCAGGGACTGCGCGCGTGACAACAGCGAGGCATCGAAACGCTGCTGCATCTCGGTGTCGGCGCGCCAGTCCACGATTTTGGCCGCCGCACCAAACGCCACCAGCACGGCCAGCGCCAGCAGCAGCGTCAAGCGGGTGCGAAGCGAAAATGTTTTCGCGTGCGGACTCACGGAATGAGGTACCCGGCACCGCGCCGGTTTTCGATCAGGCTCGCGCAACCCGCGTCGGCCAGCTTGCGGCGCACGCCGAACACGACCACCTCGATGCTGCGATCGGAAGCCTCGCTTTCGCTGCCGGCAATGCGTTCCAGGATGTCGGCGCGCGGGAAAACCCGTCCGCGATGCCGCAGCAACAATTCAAGCAACGCGAATTCGCGTGGCGTGAGCTGCAACACGGCGCCATTCGCGGTGGCGCGGTGCGCCTGCGCGTCCAACTGCACGCCTGCGTGCTCCAGCACGTCCGCATGTGTTTCCGCGGGACGCCGCGCCAGCGCGTTCAGCCGCGCGACCACTTCCTCGAACGCAAACGGCTTGACGAGATAGTCGTCGGCGCCGGCATTCAATGCTTCCACGCGATCACCGACCTGATCGCGCGCCGACAGCACGAGCACCCGCGGACGTTCACCGCCCACCGGCAGCGCGCGCAACACGCCGAAACCGTCCAGCCGCGGGAGTCCAAGATCCAGCACCATGAAATCGTACGCGTAACCGGCCAGATACCCGTTGGCTTCCACGCCATCCACGGCGACATCCACCGTGAATCCGGCCGCGCGCAGGCCGCGTGCGAGGTTGTCACGCAAACGTTCGGAGTCCTCGACCAGCAGGAGTTTCATGTGCGGCGCCCGTCATGTAATGCGGGAAAGCTAACACCTCGCGCGCACGGCCACTACTAAGCGAGCGCTAAGCCCGCGCGAAGTGCGCGCAAAGGCTCGTGCCACAGACTGAATTCTCCACCCCACGGAGATTCTCCATGACACGCGCATTGTCCCACACTTTCGTCGCCACCCTCGCCATCGGCATGACCGCTGCAGCCTTGGCGGGCAGCATCGAACCCGGCGATCACCTAGAAATGGCAGCCGTGCTCAAGGCGCAGGTTACGCCGACCCAAGCCGTGAAGATCGCGGAGGCCGGCGGCGGCCGCGCTTATGGCTACGGCATGGAAGCCACGCGCCGCGGACATTGGTATGAAGTGGAAGTGTTGCGCGGTGATGCCAAGCTCGAACTGCGTATCGACGCCACGTCCGGCAAGGTGATCGGCAGCCGCCCGGCCCACGGCGAGGATGCCCGCGGCGCACACGCGCTCGACGGCAACAAGCTGACATTCGGTGAAGCCATCGCGCAGGCTGAACGGGTTGGCAATGGTCCCGCGCTGGAAGCTAATGCGGCGGGCCACGGCAACAAGGCCCACGTGGAAGTCGACGTCATCCAAGACCATGGCAAGCGCATCGCGCATTACCACGTGTCGATGCTCGGAGGCCAAGTCAAGACCACGCTGACCGGCACGGATGCCTGAGCGTCGGAAGCCGGCGGCTGCCGCGGGCGGCGCCGCCGCTCGCGGCAACCTTGCAAGGTTGGTGAAAGCTGCGCTGAACCGTTCGCCAAGCGTCTGGCTACAAAGTACCCGGTATCGCACGCGGGCGACGAATGGCACGCACCCCGGAATCCTCATGCGGAGGCTTGCAACGCTCCTGTTGATCGGCGTCTGCGCAGCGGCACCGCTGCGCGTGGCGCGGGCCGGTGGTCCGCTCGGCATCAACCATCGCATCGCCTATGACAACAGCCCTATCTGGCGCGCAGCAACCGGAAGGTGCTGATGGGCACAGCGACACTGACGGTCGTGGGCGGCTCGCGCGCGTTCGGCGACCAAGACAAGCTGGGCGACACGCTCTGGCGCTCGCTGGATTCAATGGCAGTGTCGGCCGGGGTTCGCACAAGGCGGCAAATGGATCTTCCAGCGCGAGCGTCCCTCGCAGACGTCCAATCCGGACGAATTCTTCAAGGGCACGCGACACCAGAGCTTTTCCAGCGGTGAAGTCACCGCCATTGCCGGAGCGGTGACACCGTTCGTCGCCGCCACGATCGCGATCAGCTGGAAGTATATTCGCTGGAACCACCGCCGCCCTGCGTCGCCGTGACGCACGTCAGGACGCGTGGACACGGGCAGAGCGACGGACTAACCGCCTCGACACCCGGTAGGGGGCGTCGGCACCTGGGCCGCACCGGCCATTGCCGCTGGTCCCGGGCTGGCTTCCACACGGCTTCACGATCGGCTTCGTGCACCGCGTCCGACGCTTGCGAAGACGCGCAGCCGGCGATGCACCTGTGCGCCGGCGAGACTCGACGGGCAACGAGGAGCTTGA
>DASSNH010000116.1:0-3917 GCA_035701405.1 Rhodanobacteraceae bacterium | reverse complement strand
ATGCGACAACGTCGCGCGAAGCCCCAACCCTTCGCTGTACGGGACGCATACCGAAGACGGCGTCGAGGTCGGCGGCCTCGAGGTGGGACTCGACCGCGCCCGCTCCGACAACGTGCAGGTGCGCATGCGCGGCCTGGCGCTGTGGCTTGCGCTGGTGTACCACGAAACCCGCAACGCCGCGCCGACGCCGGAAAACGAGGAACTTCATCGGCAGGTGTTGCGCATCATGCGCGAGCTGAAGGTGTTTTCCTCGCGACTCGAATCGGGCGGAAGCGGAGCTTGATACCGCAACCATCGCCGGGCCGTGCGACCGACGCCACCGTGCCATGATCGAATTCGGACACGCGACGCACGCCGGCTTGCGCCGGGAGCACAACGAAGACACCTACTGGGCCGATGCGGACCTCGGGCTGTTCCTGGTCGCCGACGGACTGGGCGGGCACGAGCACGGCGAACTCGCGAGCGCCTTGGCGCGGGACGCGGTCGTGGCCGCAACGCGCGGCGGCAAGGGTCTGAGTGACGCGGCGCTGCGCGCCAATGACGAGATTCTGGCCTACCCGCACCCGGACGGCGCCACGGTCGCGCCGATGGGCACGACGCTGGCGGCGCTCCGGCTCGGCGGCGACTACGGTTTCGAAATCGCCTGGGTCGGCGACAGCCGCATCTACCTGTGGTCGCAGGGCGCGCTGAAACAGCTTTCGCGCGACGACTCCGTGGTCCAGGAACTCGTCGAGCAGGGCACCATCACCGCCGACGAGGCGCGCAGCCATCCGCAGCGCAACCAGATCACCCAGGCACTCGGCATCACTCCGCCCGAAACCTTGAAGATCCAGCCGTTGGCGGGGCGCTGTTCGGCAGGCATGCAGTTCCTGCTGTGCACCGATGGCCTGACCGAGGAGTTGGACGACACGCGCATCGCCGCGGTGCTGTCGCGCACCGATCTCGCCGCGCAGGAATGCGTCGATCACCTGCTGCTGGAGGCGCTCGACGCCGGGGGGCGGGACAACATCACGGTCGTGCTGGTGCGGATCCGCTGACCGCACGGCGGCCGTGACGCTTCAAGGCACTTGCTTCCCGGCCGCGCGTCCGCCTGCACCCGCTTTGAAAACAGGGCGTAACCCGCGCAGGGTTTCTCCCGATTCGACATTCGATGCTTGGCGGAAGCGGCTGCCGATTCCGCCCTACGCGCAAGCCTCATCGACACTTTCGGCGCGCCGCCACAGGCTGGCGTCGCCACTGGCCTTGCCGAGCGCATCCAGCCGCGCGGCATGTGCCGCCGCTTCGAGCGCCGAGGCACGCAACACGCGCGGACGTGCCAGCAGTTCGCCGATCGCCACGCCCGCCACCACCGCGCCAGCCGCAGGGCCCGAGGGACCGCTTTCGAGCGCCAGTGCCGCCTGGCCCGCGGTCATCGCGATCCACGCGTCGGCCAGCAGGTGCGCGTCGAGCAAGGCGCCGTGGACCTTGCGGCCGCTATTGTCGACGCCGAGGCGCTTGCACAGCGCATCGAGCGTGTTCTTCTGGCCCGGATACTTCCGGCGCGCGAGCTCCAAGGTGTCGACGATCGTCACCCGGTCGGCGAGCCTGCCGTACCCCGCGCCGGCGCGCTTCAGCTCGTCGTCCAGGAACGCGGTGTCGAATGCGGCATTGTGGATCAGGAGCTCGGCGCCATCGACGAATGCCAGGAAGTCCTCGACGATGTCCGCGAACTTCGGCTTGTCGCGCAGGAACTCGTCGGTGATGCCGTGCACCGCAACCGCGCCCGCTTCGATCAGGCGCTCGGGATTCAGGTAGCGCTGGAACGTCCGCCCGCTCGGGCGACGATCGACAAGCTCGACGCAACCGATCTCGATCACGCGATGGCCGCGTTCGACCTCGAGGCCGGTCGTCTCGGTATCCAGAATGACTTTGCGCGTCACGCGAGCTCCCTGAGTTGTTCCGCTTCGGCGCGGGCGGCGCGATCGACCCGCTCGTTTTCCGGATGTCCGCTGTGCCCGCGCACCCACGCCCAGCGTACCCGGTGGCGGGCCGAGGCAGCGGCCAGGCGCTCCCACAGGTCCTGGTTCTTGACCGCTTGCTTGCCGGCGGTTCGCCAGCCATTGGCTTGCCAGCGGGCCAGCCACTGCTCGACGCCCTGCCGGACGTACTGCGAGTCGGTGGTAAGGAGCACCTCGCATTCGCGCTTCAACGCCTCGAGCGCCTGGATCGCGGCCATCAGCTCCATCCGGTTGTTGGTGGTGGCGGCTTCCCCGCCGGCGAGCAGCTTCTCGGTGCCGCGCCAGCGCAGCAGCGCGGCCCAGCCGCCGGGACCCGGATTGCCGAGGCAGGCGCCGTCGGTGAACACTTTGACGACATGCGAACCGTTCGCCGTCATGCACGCGTCCGGGACACTCGCCGGGCGGCCCGCAACGCCGAACCCGCGGAGCGCAGCAGGCCGTGCAGCGACTTGCGGCGGGCGTTCGGCAGGAACGCCTTCTGGTCCACGGCGCGCCGGCCGGCCGCGGACTTGCGCAGCGGAATCGCCGTGACGATCCGCCGATGCGCCTCGATCACGTAGGCGCCGCCCATGCCCCGCACCAGCCACGTCGGCATGCCGTCCGCGCCCGCCGCGCGCGGCCAGGGAGCACCGCAACGTATGGCCGGGAGCACGTCGAGCCCGGCGGCGCGCAGTGCGCGCTCCCAGCGACGCGGCGGCAAGCCGTCCCGCCACCAGGAACGCGGGTGCAAACCGGAAACGAGCAAGGTGCCGTGGTTGGCGAGGACCCGCGCGAGTTCGCGCGAGAGGTCCTCCGGCGCGATCGCCGCGTGTTCGGCGAAGCGCACCAGCACCGCACAGAAGGATTCATCGCCGAAGGGAAGCTCGTGCACGTCCATCCGGAGCGGTCCGCGCCACCCGTTGCCGGCGGTGTCGCGTTCGAGGGTGGTCCAGCATGCCACGCCTTCCACCCGCGGCTCCGGCAGCGCAATGCCGTCCAGCACCAAGGCGTGGATGCCGGCGATCCGCGTCAGCCGGCGCGCACAGACCGCCGCCGCGTCGGCACCGATGGCCGCCAAGGCCGGATCGTGCACGTCGGATCTGGGTGTCGGCATCGTGGGGGGCAATCGCAGCATCGGAAGCGGGATCTAGTCCGCATTGTGACGGATTCATGAGCAAACGATAAGCCGCAGCCTCCCGTTAAGCCTGACCTAACGAACGTCGCCGGCACGACTGTTAAGGTTGGGTTTTCACCGAACCTGCCATGTCGTCCCTGCGTGCCCTGCCCGCCCTGCGCGACAATTACATCTGGATGCTTTCCGATCCGGCCTCCGGCGCGGCGCTGGTCGTCGACCCCGGCGAAGCCGATCCGGTCCTGCGCGCGCTCGCGGAAGACGGTCGCACACTCGCGGCGATCCTGCTCACCCACCACCACGCCGACCACATCGGCGGGACAGCGGAACTGAAGTCGCTGTTTCCCGACGCGACGATCTACGCGCCGATCGACGATCGAATCCATCTCGCCGCCACGCGTGTCGGCGACGGCGACGTGATCCAGCTTTCCGCACCACTGGCGCGCTTCGAAGTCATCGAGGTGCACGGCCATACCCGCAGTCACATCGCCTACCAGGGCGAAGGCCTGGTTTTCTGCGGAGACACCTTGTTCAGCCTCGGCTGCGGCCGGATGTTCGAAGGCACGCCCGAGGAGATGCTCGCGTCGCTGGACCGGCTCGCCGGCCTGCCGGCCGACACGCAGGTGTGTTGCGGGCACGAATACACGCTGGCGAATGCCAGCTTCGCGATCAGCGTGGAACCGGACAACCCTGCCTTGCAGGCGCGCATGCGGGACGCGCGCGCCCAACGAGAACGCGGCGAGCCCACCGTGCCCGCGAGGCTCGCCGACGAGCGCGCCGCGAATCCATTCCTGCGCGTGGACGCCATC